>JAFDAE010000522.1 GCA_019314005.1 Deltaproteobacteria bacterium
GGATCGAAAATTGGAAAATTGGAAAATGTTATTGGAGAAATTAATACTATCTTTGATAAAATAGATAATGGTAATTATGGAGTAACCTAAGTTTGACAGTTTGCTAACTATTTAGTGCAGGATTTCTATTTGACAGTTTGTTATTTTTTTACAAAAATTAGTTATTTTTCATGTTATTGCCTCGTTTTTGAGGCAAATTAATTCATTTATTGGGTCAAAATTTGAATAAATTCTTCTGCTTAAGCCATTTTTCCTGTTTTCAATCGTAACTGTCAAATTAGATAAGCTAATTTTGATGAATTTTGTTGAATAATTCTTCAATTCAGGCTCATCATATCTTATTAAGGATATGATTAAATATGCTAAATAACCAATTAGTAAGGCACCATATATACTATTATCCGACCAGACACGCAGTGGTTTAATATTTATCTCATTTTTTAATGAATGCATTATTTTCTCTACACTATCTTTTTCTCTATATGTTATTAATGCTTCATTAAGTGTCAAATTCTCACTGCTTGAAAGACAAAAAAATCCTTCCCTACCAGTTATTGAAGCCTTTTTTACAAGTTCAAAAGCTTGTTCTTTAGATAAACTTTTGAGTTTTGTCTGATACTCAATAGTTGCTTTGACTAATATGTTATTTACTCGAAATCTTTTTGGCAAAGCTTTGCCTTTAAGACTTGCTTGTTCTATATCCTCTGCTTCTTTTAATTGGCGCTCTGCTTTTCGCAAAGCACTAGCAATATTTTCTTTTTGTAGTTTTTTTGAGAAGAAAAAATAATTAGTTCTTTTCGGAAAAGATATTTTAATCCCATAAATTCCTTTTTCTGAATCTATCAATTCTGGTTTCATATTCCAGAATTTTGTTATCAATTTATCATCACTTGTATTTAATTTTTTGGCAGTAAGAAATTGCATTTTAGCAGCAATAACAGAGTTAAGGTTATCTTTGCCATTTGCGCCTTTATCAAAAATCACTTTGGAATTAGGCATCAGACAATCACTTACTTGATTAAAAGTTGTCTGGAAATGTTTTTGATCATTCAAATTGCCTTTAGCAATTGTTAAACCGATTGGAATGTTAATTGGTTTTCTCAGTTCAGTAACACCAAAAGTTATCTGCTTCTTATCAGGGCGATAATCACGACTATAACCATACTTTGCAAGATTTGCCTTATCCCCCCATAAGATAAGACTACTCCAATCCATATTAACATCAGTATGTTCAAAATCGTATTTAGAAAATAAAACATCCTGCAAATCAAGGATAATTTCTTGATAATTCGCACCAATTATTTCAATAGCACGATACAAAGTCTTTTGTTCGAAAGACTTCAAACCAAATTCTTTAAGCACTTCATCACGATTAATCCAATTAGATCCACGAGTTAAACTAAGATTCTCAGAAAGTTTATAGGCGATCAAAGCATCAACTAGATTTGGCAGAGAGATGCCTTTTTGTTTAAACTTAGAAAATATCTTTGAAAAACCAAGATATTTAGTGTATCTTTTTACTGCTAATGCTGTTCCAATAGGAAAGCTTATATTGTGGTTAGATATTATGCTGTTTGTTCTTAGGGTTGTTTGTTTCATGGTAAATTCAAACAATCTAAGAACACTTAATTATTTAACTGTCAAACTTGGGCTGTAACATAGACTGATCCCAGCCCAATATCGTGCGCTCCAAGCAGAATATTTTCTGTTGCTGTAACACCATCTTCAATCCACCTGCCTGGCGACTTATTTATATCCACACAGACTACAATTGAGATAGGCGCAGTCAAGATATGCTGCTGGTTTCCTTCTTCTTTCAGTCTTGCAAGCTTAAGTTTGGATTCCTTGTTCTTTACTATTATAAAATGCCATGGCTGGCAATCCATTGATGAAGGTGCGTTCACAGCGCAGTCAATCAATGTAGTGATTATCTCATCATAAACTTCCTTGTCAGTAAACAGCCTTCTTGATCTTCTTGTCTTTATGCAGTCAATTGTTTCCATTTTGATAAGATG
>JAFDAE010000523.1 GCA_019314005.1 Deltaproteobacteria bacterium
TTATCAGCAACACTTTGGCCTGCTTTGGCAGAATACTACGTTCTCACTTCGACACCAAACGATACTTTCTGTACAGGCCCGTCAGGTGCGGGATATTGTCAACCCTCATCATTTCCCAGCGATGCCGCCCGGACTGCTTTCGCTGTTTTTGAAGAACCAATTCTGCAGCTGACCGGTATCCAGTGGGCAGAACAATGGTGGGGCTGGAGCGAGTCTCTCTGGACAACTATGAAAGCAGGCGCCCCTTCTATCAAAGCCTTCGGCCATCAGGGAACCGCAGGAGGCAAAAATCACTGGTTAGATGACGGCACTCCCGTTGCGATTTCAGATAGCTCCTTATGGCATCCTTTCCTTGACCCGACAAATCCAGCTGACCCATATAACATCAGCGATCCAAACAATATCGTTAATCATATAACCGCTTTTGTCGCTGGGACAACACCCAATTCAACAGGTCCCAAGAAGCCGCCATACTTCATTACAGTCTATGACAATCCGCCGCATGCCCTTCCGTATTCGAAGCAGTGCCAGCTCGGACTGCCGGGGAACTATGAACTCGTAACAGTCGAAGATTTCATGGACCTGATGGATCAGGCAGTACACCCAAAGCCTTGGGGAACACCGCTGACTTATGACGATTTCGAATCAGGATTCGGCAACTGGACAGATGGCGGGACTAACTGCATCCAGAGCTATCAAGTTGGAGATTCGTATTCAAGATTAGGTTCATACGCTATCCGTATCGTCAGCAATGGCAGCAGTTCTCTGTTCACACTTACTGACGGCATAAATGTCGATGCACCAGGATACTCCCAGATTAAAGTTACATTCTGGTATGTGGCAAATAGTATGGAAACCGGGGAGTATTTCAATCTGGAATATTCTCCTGATGGTGGTACGACATGGAACGTTATAAAAACATATACTTCTGGTACTGACTTTTATAACGGGATCACGAATTTCAGGTATAACGTTGTTTATATCAATGAAGGCACTGTTGCTCCCGACCAGGTATTCCCAACTAACATGAAGCTAAGATTCAAATGCTATGCAAGCGGTACATATGACTACGTATATATTGATTGCGTAAGAGTAGAAGCGCAGTAAGAGAAAACCTCTGTAAACAAAAAAGCCCGCGGAATGATCCGCGGATGAGAATTGCTGCAAATATAAACGGCGAAAGTTATTGCAACTTTTATTATGTTTCTATACTATTTTCAGACTATGAAACAGAAACTATGGATCACGCTCATCACGTATCTTGCTTGTTGTATTGATAAAGAGCTTTACGAGACAATTGATTATCTCAGAACTCAAGTAGTAGAAGTATTGATTAAAAAGATCAAATGCATTGAAAGACTTGACGGGTTGCTCAAGTCATATCACAGATTAGCTGCTTAAGTATTAGCAGGGAGGCGGTTTGTTAAAAAATGCGTGCACCTGCCTGCGCATTACAAGAAACTTTTGTAGCTAAATGATCAATTTCAATCACTTTTTGTGAATCCCAACATTCGAAATCTATAGTCTCCATGCTTGTGCCGACCAATTTCGGCCTATGAACTTGTGAAAGAATAAAGATTTAAGTCCCGATGGATATTTACACCTTACGGGGTGTCACATTGACGCTTGACTACTACAATATGTATGCGTTTTGAGGTGTCCTACGACCACTTGACAAGTACACGGCGGTTCACGAATGTTGCCCCGGTGCTCCACCAATCCGTAAATCAATTACCAATAGAGAGATAGTTACAAAATTGATGCTTGTATATCATGTAAAAAAACAAGCAACTTTTTGGGATACTAAATCGCACATAATTTGAAGTTGGCCGGTGTTCAGATCATACACCTTGACAACATCCTCATACTTTTGTTCTTCCGGGAAAAAGTCGGTTAGCAAATTGGGCATTTCTGCAAGCCTATCCTTGTTGAACACGACACTTTCTTTCTGTGGGAAAAGAGCAACATAAAAGATATCACTCTCAACCAGGTCCTGGAAGAAATGTGTTCCGAA
>JAFDAE010000524.1 GCA_019314005.1 Deltaproteobacteria bacterium
GACTATTTTGACGGTTCAAACGACAAAAAAGAGGAAAGAGTGGTTTATAATAGCGGGGAAAATATAGATAAAACAGATTCCGGCCTGGGAATCCTGGGGGAGAAATTACAAAAGGCAATGAAGAAAAAAAGGGGAGGGGGTGATATAAGTTAAAAACACAGGAAGACGCAGGATTTTTGCTTGATTAGAGTTTTTGATTATGTTATTTACGCAACCACTACATGAAAAAATTGTCTTGGCAGCAGGGTCAAGGCGATATTATTTTTTTCAAGTGTAAAAAATGGGCTAAGTTATTTAACAGTTTGAGACCTTTGCAGAATGTTCAATTTTGTTCAAGTTCAAGGAAGGTGAAAATTTTAACCACAGGAATATATTGGATATTTCGAGGATTAAAATTTGAGCCTGACGCAGAAATTGGTCAAAAGGGGACGTTATGCAAAGGTCTCGGTTTGCAATTGTTGAAATTTCAACAGAGTTATTAAGAATAAAGAGAAGGAGGTAAGTTACAGTGGATGTTATCGATCAAGGCGTTGGAAGAGTATTTACAGATCCCGATGCGGATAACGCAAGAGCGCATTTCAAGACGAAGTCTCGAGCACTTACAAACAAGATAATGACTTTGAAAGACGCGGTTGCGAAGTATGTGCATGACGGGGAATACCTGGCAATCGGTGGATTTGGTGCAAACAGGACCCCCATAGCCGCGTGCCATGAAATTGTGAGACAGAAAAAGAAGAATATGGCCTTCGCCGGTCATACTTCTACCCATGACTTTCAGGTTCTTGCCGCGGGAAAGGTTTTTGACAAACTGGATATTGCCTACATCATTGGTCTGGAGGCAAGGGGTTTGTCACCAAACGCGAGAAGGTATATGCAGAGCGGTGAAGTAGAGGTTTCCGAGTGGACCAACTACTGTCTGTCAGCCCGTCTCAAGGCTGCCGCAATGGGTATTTCATTCGTTCCCATCAGGAACGTTATGGGAACTGATACCTTCAAGTTCAGCGGTGCAAAAATAATCAAATGCCCCTTCACAGGGCAAAAGTATGCGGCCATGCCGGCCCTCTGGCCGGATGTCTCGGTTATACATGTCCATGAAGCGGATATGTATGGTAACTGCAGGATTCGTGATATTACCGTTTCGGATCTGGACCTGGCTAAAGCATCAAAACACCTGATTATCACATGTGAGAGACTTATTCCGAATAAAGAAATCCGCAGGGAACCATCTATGACGGATATTCCGTTTTTCTGTGTTGATGCGGTGTGTGAAGTACCTTACGGGGCTTATCCCGGAGTTATGGCTTATGAATATTTTTCCGACGAAGAGCATATCATGGAGTGGATGACGGTAGAAAAAGATCCCGAGGCATTTAAAGAGTTTCTCGATAAAAATATCTACAACGTTAAATCCCATTTCGATTATATCAGACTGCATGGTGGCATGGAAAGGATGCTGGAACTGCGGGATAAAGAGCTGCTGACGACGGGTAATGGTAATAACGGATAAGAAAGGAGGAAAAATAAAAGATGGCTGATTATAATACAATGGAACTTATGATAGTGACCGGAGCAAGGGAGCTTAAGTCTGGTGCATCCGTTGCTGTCGGTACCGGTGCCCCCTGTGCGGCGGCAATGCTTGCACAGAAAACCCATGCCCCCGATTTACTGATCATATTCGAGGCAGGTGGAATTGATCCACAACTTCCCGAAATGCCGATTTCCGTCGGTGATTCCAGGACTATCTGGGAGGCATGTCAGGCGACCAGTATGACCGATACCATGGAAATGTTCTGTCGGGGTATGGTTGACTACACGTTCCTCGGTGGTGCGCAGATTGACATGTACGGTAATTTGAATTCAACCCGAATCGGACCGGATCACCAGAAACCGAAGGTCAGATTCCCGGGCAGTGGCGGAGCCAATGATTTTGGTTCTTTCTGCTGGAACATGATGGTAATAACACCCCAGGACAGCAAGAGATTTACGGAGAAAAATGATTTTATCACAACCCCC
>JAFDAE010000525.1 GCA_019314005.1 Deltaproteobacteria bacterium
GAAAAGGCATCGGCCCTGTTCAACCGCCTGGGGCTGCACGATTTTGAGAATTATATGCCGCAGAAAGTGTCCGGCGGCATGCGCCAGCGCTACGCGCTTGTGAGAACCCTGATGTTCGAGCATGAACTGGTTCTCCTGGACAAACCCATTTCTTCCCTTGACGCCATAACCCGAAGAAGTCTTCAAGGCTTGATTCTGTTGCTCCAAAGTGAGTTTAAGAAGACTATACTGATGATCACGCACGACATCGAGGAGGCCCTTCTGATGTCTGATGAACTGCTGGTACTGACGCCTATGCCGATGCGGATAAGAGAACGGTTTGTCCTGGAAATGCCGAAACCCGGAAGGAGCAGTAATCCTGAACTGCTGAAGATAAAAGAGCACGTGCTTGAAGAACTGGAGGGGGATTTGGGTGAGACAATCTAACTGGATTTCTCTGCTGATTGCTTTGACTGTTATTGCAATCTGGGAATTTGCCTGCGGGTGGTTTTCTGTCCCCGATTTCATCCTTCCTGCCCCCAGCGAGATATTAAAGACGACGGTACTTAAGACATCCCTCCTCCTGCCGCACGCGGGTGTGACCGCGCTGGAGATAATAATGGGAATATTCCTGTCCCTGCTGATCGCGGTGCCACTTGCTACGGTCATGTTTACCGGCCCTTCAATCGAACATGCCCTGTCGCCCTTTCTCGTGGCATCTCAGGCGGTGCCCGTATTCGCCTTGGCGCCCCTCCTGGTGATATGGCTTGGATATGGTCTTGCCAGCAAGGTTCTGATGGCGGCAATTATCATCTTCTTTCCCATAACTGTAAGTCTGCTTGAGGGATATAAGAACTGTGATCGTGAATACGCGGTTTTCTTCGATCTGATGGGCGCCGGATCCTGGAAGAAGCTGCGGCTCCTCTACTGGCCCTGAGGTGGTCTGGGTTCTTAGGACAGGGAGCAGGGATTTCTGCGGTTGGGTGCCCAAGTAAATCGTAGCCGGGGTCTTCATGTCAAAGTTTTGGTGCCATCTTTTTTCATTGTAGAACATAAAATAGGTGGCAAGCCCTTTTCTCACCTCTGTCATTGAACTATATCCCTTCAGGTAGATGTCTTCGTACTTGACGCTTTTCCAGAGCCGTTCGATAAAGACGTTGTCCATCCAACGGCCCTTACCATCCATGCTGATTAAAATGCCTCTCGAAAGGAGAGCGTCTGTAAACGCTTCAGAGGTAAACTGGCTGCCCTGGTCCGTATTGAAGATCTCGGGGTGGAACCGTATTTATCAATCGCCTCTTCCAAGGCATCCACACAAAATGAACTATCCGGGGTGTTGGATAGCCGCCAGGCCAGAACCATTCGACTCGACCAGTCCATGATTGCCACAAGATAACAGAACCCCTTCGACATGGGGATGTAGGTAATATCGGTGGCCCACACGTGATTGGCCCGTGTGATCTTAAGACCGCGGAGAAGATAGGGATACTTTACATGGTCGGGATGCGCCAAGGACAACCTCGGCTTGACATACAGCGCCTCGACACCCATCCGGCGCATCAAACGACGCACCTTGTCGCGACCCACGTCATACCCTCTTACCCACAGCTCATTACGAATCTTACGGCTGCCATAGAACGGGTACAAAAGATGAATCTCGTCTATCTGACGCATCAGCTTCATATCTTTCTCGCTCAGAGGTACCGGTTTATAGTAGACACCGGATCGGCTCAGATCCAGAAGATTGCATTGCCGGGTCACAGGGAGCTTGTCCCCTTTGTCGATCATCGCTTTGCGCTCGCATCGCCTATGCGACCGAGCGCGCCTGATAAAAAATCGTTCTCCATCGAAAGCTGTCCGATCTTGGCGTGAAGATCCTTGACACTCGGTCCTTGTTCGGGCTTACTGCCCCTGCTGTAAATGTCCGGGGCATGGTCAAGGAGCTGCTTCTTCCACTCCGTGATCTGGCTCGGATGAACCTGGTAACGCTGGGAAAGCTCAACAAGCGTCTGCTCGCCTTTCAGGGCATCCAACGCTACCTTCGCCTTGAATGCCGGTGCATGATTCCTTCTAGGTCTTTTACTCATATGCCGCTCCTCCTTGGCTTCATTATAGAGCAGCTTTACCACTTATGCACCTGTCCAGTTTTCCCAAACCAGCTCTAACAACCCCAAGATTTCTAGGTCGTTAGCACTCCTTAAAAATGACAAGCTATCCGGATTTTTTAAGGGTACACCAATTAAGAAAGGGCTAGAGAAGGGGTGCTTTCCCTTTAGAAGTTTTTTTAAGGGTACACCAATTAAGAAAGGGCTAGAGAAGGGGTGCTTTCCCTTTAGAAGTGGCTATCCCTCACCCTATCCATCAAGAAGAAAACGCCATGAAAATTGAAGGTGGTTCGCCTGAACTTGAAGAAGCGCTCAAGGAAATTCAGGAACAACCGAGAGGGGTGATTCAGAAACAACCCGAAGAAGAGACAGAAGTCATAGTTTCACAACAAATCCCTCAACTATGTTGCTCTACAAACATTTTAAGTCGTTGCTTAAAAACCAGCCAAAAAAAGATCGGAGCTGAGACAAATGTTCTGCGCCACAACCGTCCGGGCTCCTGAACAAGGCGCAGCAACCATTCCAAACCGTGATTGACAAACCATGAATCCTTTTCGCGCTTTATATTACCGGCATAAAAATCAAAAACCGCACCGACCGCAGCGATAAACTTTACATCCAGTCTACCTTTATTCAAATAAATCCATTTCTCCTGTTTGGGAGCGGACATCCCCACCCAGAGGACATCCGGCCGGGCCTTATTTATCACTTCTATCATCATGCGATTATCGGCTTCGGAAAATTCATCCTTAAACGGCGGCGAAAAAGTACCGGCAACCTTAATATCAGGATAATCATATGCCATGCTTTGCCTAATGAGCGCCAGGCTTTCTTCGGTTGCACCAAGAAAAAAAACACTCATATTCCCTACGGTATTCAACCTCGTGTGCAGACCGGCGAACACATCCGAGCCGGTCACCCTGTTCTGTATCGTGCCGCCAAGCAGGCGCGAGGCCAGCACTACCCCCACTCCATCCGGCACCAGCCAGTCGGCGGCTTTCAGCGCGCGGGAAAACATTGCATCTTTAAGCGTTATCGCGTGAGAATGCGGATTAAAGCAGGCAAACCACGATTTTCTCCCCTCCACCATTAACTGATGAATAAGTTCTTCCGTGCAGTCGTCAACGGAAAAATTATTTACATCATACCCCAGAATATTTTCTTTCATCATGCACCAAAATCAACCAACACTATGCGAATTATCTAGTGCCTTATTATAAACAGCCATGAGCCGTTGGTAATACTTTTCAGGAGAAAATTCTTTTATGACTTTCTCCCGACCAGCCTTCCCCATTTTTCTGCAAAGTTCCGGCCTTTCCCAAAGAAAGCGTATTTTCCCGGCAAGTTCTTCAGTGTCACCCGGCTCAAATAATAGACCTGTTTCACCATCTTCCACAATTTCCGGCAAGCCACCGATTCGCGAACAAATAACTGGTAAGCCCCGAAGCATGGCTTCTACAAGCACCATGGGGAAACCTTCAAAGCATATGCTGCATAGAACAATAAATCGGCTATTCTTATAAAATTCTTCAATCTTGTTGCCAGACACCTGCCCAAGAAATTCAAAATTTACAGGTGCTTTTTTTACCAAATCGGGCATTAACTCATACGAACCAGCAGCTTTGTAAAGTATATCGGATGATCTTCTGGCCACTGTCAATAGATCTGCAATACCTTTGACCGGGGGAATAATAAGGGTCTGCAATATCACAAGTTGACATATTAGGAATAACAGAACATCTGGCAGGATTGAAACCTTCTTTTATCAGCCTCTCTTTCTGAAACTTTGTCAGACAGGTATACATTGTTACATTTTTTTTAAACAACCGTAATTTCCTGGCAACATAATTCCGCAAAGCATAACCGATACTTTTTAAAGGGTTGCCTTCGCAATTTCGAAGAACACACCAATATTCCCGGCCACCACAACATTTCTCACAGACCCGTCCATGGGTCATGTGCAAACCATTCGGGCACACCAGCCGATAATTGTGTACTGCCATGACTACGGGAACTCCGGCCCGGCGGCACACCCCTAGCACGGAAGGAGAAATGAGGGGGAAAACATTATGCACATGAACGATATCGGGCTTGAACTCCTGCAGGCATCGGCTCATCGCCTTTTTGGAGGAAAAACTGTATATGCCGCTGAAAAAGGCCCGAATATTACCCAGTCGCATACCAGGGATCTCGGCACTGCTGCGACTGAAATAACGAACCTCATGGCCGTGTTCTGCAAACAATCGCGAAAGGCTCTGCACCACAGCCTCTTCACCACTGAACTTGCCGTATTCGTTGTGGACGGTAAGAATTTTCATAAAATTATAATTTTAACCTAACATCAGTCAGAAAATCGTTCCAGTAATAACTTATGGATTCTATCGCCCTTAATATCCCAATTAAAATTCTTATTAACTCTACTACACGCTCCAGAAGAAATTTTACTTAGTAATGCATCATTTTGCGCAAGTGTCTTAAAAACAGAACTCAGATCATTAATAGTTTGTTCCGGATTTTTTGCTATCACTTTACATCCGCAAGTTTCGTTAACAATTTCCCCTGGCCCGCCTAGATCTAAACAGACAACTGGAAGTCCAACAGAAAGAGCTTCTAAAGCTACGTAACCACCACATTCAAAAAGGCTGGCATATGCAAAAACATCTGCCATCTTATAAGCAAAAAAGACATCTTCTCGTCTCGGAAACCACTCAGTAAATGTTACGATATCTTGTATGCTTAGCTTCTTGACCTCATTTTTTAAATTTTGCTTTTCAGGCCCATCACTCAATATCTGCAATTCTGCATTTATACCGGTTTCAAGAATAAATTTATGAAAAGCCCGTATAATGAGAATGTTCCCTTTCCAATAAACATGTCTCCCCGCAGTAATTAATTTAAACGGTTTTCTATTATCTCTGATTTTGCAAACCGCTTTAACCATTTCCATGCCAATCTGTGATTCCACAACAGCTTTGTGGCGAAACTGTTTAGGTATAACCGAATATGTCTCCTCCGTTGACGCCAATATGAGCTTCGCGCGGCAAAAAGCACTATAAACCAAAGGGTTAAAAGGGCTTAGTATGCGTATTGTCGTTCTAAGATTTTCTCTCATTCGTTGGCGCAAATTGAATAATTTTAAAAACTTCTTTGGTAATTTTTCGCCTGCACCTATAGGCCCCCAAACGAAAGGAATTGGAAGTAACGAGAGTAAAGGCGGCTGGTAAAAAGGACTAAATGTTATATGGTGCGCTATATTAAAATTCATTTTTTTATGAAGCTGCCAAGCTTTTAAAACCGCACATATTTGCCATAGCCAATAGTATATATGTATTCCTCGATTGCCTTTTTTCCAAAATCTTGCCCAAGCAGGGAGATCGATATACTCAAAACATAAATCGGGAAGGTCCTCAAAAACACCAGAATCAACTATGCATTTTTTGTTGTTTGCCCTTGTTATCACCCATACATAATTTTTCCGCGCTAATTGCTTAACCCATTGCCAGCCAACTTCTGGCTCCGATCCTTTGTTCGGTTCACAGGCATATGCCAAAACTATAATTTTAAATTTTTTTCCCATTATTTTAATTTGATACAATAATATCTAACATTTCTAAAATTCGTTCAGAAAAATTTTCTGCATATTCTTTAACCAAC
>JAFDAE010000114.1 GCA_019314005.1 Deltaproteobacteria bacterium
CCTCCCATCGCCCTTCACAACCAATGGTACATTCCCACCACATACTTCCAGTTGCACTGTATCCGACACAACGGCATTCACCGCATCGAACAGGTAACTGTGATTAAGTGATATCTCAAACGCATCATTGCTATCTTCGGAGCTATCTTCGGCGCTACCTTCGGTGATTTCCACCTCGTCCGATACAGATCCGTTCAGAGTATCCGACTTAAGAATAAGGTGATTGTTATCCCTTGTAATGGACATTCTCCCATCTGCAGCGTTCCGCGCGATTACCTTTATGCGCGATAAGGAACGCAATAATTGTTTTTTACTTATTCCCATAGCGATAATCTCTCTCTCGTCATTGCCTTTTACTACTCTGTGGTAGTCAGGAAATTGACCATCAATCAGTTGTGCTATCAGAATTGTGTCGTACGTTTTAAAGATTGCCTTGTCTCCGGCAATGCCAATCTGAATTGACTTGTCACCGTCGTCGGATATTCTGGCGATCTCCTTCAGTGTCTTTCTGGGAATGATAACCCCGCCGTCATTATCTATAGCGGAAGCTTTTTCGCAATATCCAGCCTGACTGATTGCCAGCCTACGACCGTTTGTCCCGATAAGCCTCAAGAAAGACTCGTTTTTTTCAAAACAAACACCCTCCAGATTAGGCCTGCAATCGTCTGTCCCGGCCGCAAATACGGTTTGCCTTATAATCTCTTTTAAATCATCAGATTTCATAGAGACAAAATCCGTTTCCTCTAATGGGAATTCAGGATATTCATCCACGGGAATGGAGTGAAACTTAGACGAAGCGTTCCCACAAATGATTTTGTCGTCTTTGATAACAACCACATCATCACCAAGCAGCTCAACATATTCGAGAAGCTTTTGTCCTGCGAGAGCAACGCTTCCCTCTTGAACTATCTCTGCCTCAACAGTAACACGTATGTTAACGGAGAGGTCTGTAGCGGTCAAAGACACACCATTGCTTTTTGTCTCAACCAGAACATAGTGCGCAGCTCTAAAATGCGTTCTCCGTCCCAGACTGACAACTCCTGATATTTTCTTTAATGCCTTCACTAAAATATCTCTCTTGATTTTAACTTTCATTAGATCCTCCTTGTCACTTGTACAAGGAGGGGGTATTCATTTCCCCAGAGGGGAATAAAATGCCCCCTCCGGGGAGTTTTCATATCGGTTGTCTACAGTATCCCGGCAATTGCCTTTCCAATAGATACCTGCAACCTGGGTAAGGCCTCCTCAAAGTCAAGATTCACTTTGTTAGCCTCTGAGACAACCCTTGTTCTGAACCGTTTGAAGTTCTCTGTTGTTTTGACCACCTGCTTGATTTTTGTCTGTGATCCCTGTGACAGGTCAGAACCAATCTCCTGTTCCACAACCGCTTTTGTCCTCTCTGAGAGCTGGACGTCTGTGACTATGGAAAAGACAACGTTCTTAACAAGAGCGTTTGCTACATGCTCCGTCAAACCACCGGCAAGAGCGCCAATGCCACCGCCAACAAGGTATCCGCTGGGGGATCTACTCATACTGTGACCCATCCCGGCGCCAACCAACCCGCCAACCAACCCGCCGTAACCGCCTGCAAGTGCCTGTTGAAGATCTACAGGTTTGGCTTTGCCGACAAACAGCACGTTAGCCTGAAGCAGGTAGTGTGCTTTATCAGGATCACTCTCTATGCGATAACCTTTTGAGATTATCTCACTGGAAATGACGCTTTTAATGTCAATGTCTTTGTCGGACGTATTCTTGATTTGCAGAAAAACCGTTTTAAGTTCCGGTTTAACCGGATCAAGAAAAATCGTGTCCGACATTTTTGACCTTACCTCCAACTCCCTGTGCTCAATGGCCGTAGTCATTGCGGCACATCCTGAAAGCATGAATATCAGCATGAGCAAAAGCGCTGCTATCCACGTTCGTGTTCCTGCATCTAACTCCCTTATGTCCTTCATGTTGCTTGTACCTCCTTAATGTGTAATGTTTTTCGGACCGACTTTTTTCGGCACCGGTTTGATCCATACTTTTATCTTTTTATCCCACGCGAAACCCGCTTTCTTGAGATCACCTCTAAACTTAAAAGTGTTTCTACGGGCAACAAATCCTCCCAACGGTTCATTGTAGGCTATGTCTGTCTGCAGAATCACAATCCAGTCGAGATCATCAGGCGTGGGAATGTAACTTTGTTTTTGGGCATTTCGTGCCCTTAACACCTGTTCAATCACCTCGTTCATTAAAACCTCCTTCCAAGGTATAAAAAAAGAAGCCACGTAATACTAAGGCTTCCCCTCTATACCTGCAATAAATGTAGTAATGTCTGATTTGGGTGCAATACCTCAGAAGGGTATGTCATCCTCATGGATTGGCTGATTGTCGCCAGGGATTGGCTGGTTATTGCCGGAAGTCTTGCCAGGCTTGTTGTTTTCACCCGTAGACCCCAGCATGACCATGGTCTTGGCCACGATCTCGGTAACTTGTCTCCTATTGCCTTCCTTGTCGTCCCACGACCTGGTTTGCAATTTTCCCTCAATAAGGACCAATTTGCCCTTAGTCAAATATTCACCGCAGACTTCCGCAAGTCTTTCCCATGTGACAATCTTGTGCCATTCGGTTTTTTCTTGCTTTTCGCCATCTTTTTTCCAGGTTTCCGATGTGGCAAGACTAAATGTTGCCACGGGTGTACCAGACTGGGTGTACTTGACTTCGGGATCAGATCCTAATCTTCCAACTAATGTGACTTTGTTATACATAATTTGCCCCTTTCTTTTGTGCCAGGCTGTCGAGCAGCTCGGTGTCATGGTTATAATGTCCCCATTGTCTGTTTATCGTTAGGGATACATCATCACGGTTTTTATTTATTGAGTTCGCGGGGTTGTTCAGGGTAAAGGTACAAGTCTTCTGTACCCCGCCATGGCTGTTGTTGTGATTGAGATATACAGAGCATTTCAGTACATCTCGTTCCATTAAAACAGCAGCTACAGATCCTCCCTGGTCGGCATTCGCCGATATCCGGATTTTCTTATCCGATAAGGGAAAGATCGCAATGCCTGCATTCAACAGATCACCCAACATAGCGTCGTCATCACAACCGAACTCAACTTCTGCTTCAATTCCAAGTAATCCCTGCTTCATGTTTATTCCACCTCTGATTTATTGCATGGCGTAAACCCACTTTTTCAGTGGCTGCGAAAACGTAAATCCAGCGTCTTTCAGGTCCTGCCGGTTTTTGTACACGCTTCCTTCGGCTATAATATGGCTGTTCTCACGTTTGTATTTCACACCGTCCAGCTTGGGCAGCCCATCAGGTAATCCGGATGGCCAGCTCTGCTCACTGTCTTTACCTGTGGGGGGAGAAGATTTATCTCCTGCCGCAGATGCCTTTTTGTCCGGGATGGACCGTTCCGGGGACTCGGCGCCCTGCGTGGCGTCCTCTTTCTGCAGGTTCACCTCAACCTTTTTGAGATTTTTCTGCTGTTGAAGAGCTGTCAGCAGTTCGTCAGCGGAACAAAATTCCCCGCCTCCGAAGCCCGCTGTGAACAGAACTCTACCCAACGCTGACGTCTCACAGTTTTCCACTGCCGATGTCGCGTTGATAACTCCATCCCCTCTGATTTCTTCGGCGTGGCCCATTGCGACGATTTTTCCGTTCGGGTCTATGATATGTGCCTCGCAACGCACTGCATTGCCGTCATAATCCAGACCTGTCACAACCTGCCATCCCGAGCTGATCGGATATTTTTCACGAAACTTGCGCAACCTTTCCGCAACAGTTTCGTAAGTCTTCTGACCCTTCACAGCTCCTGTCATCTCATCTTTTTTCTCAATTGTTACTGGCATATTATTCTCCTCAAGTTATATTCCGGGTTCAAGACAGAACTCTTCGACCCACATAAAATCCACGTCTCTTATCTGTTCCCGGGCGATGACAGCATCGACTCTTTCCTTGATAATTTGCGAGGAATCCGCCTCAACCAGTATCTCTTCGAACGGTTCACCGTTCCGGAACAATGTTGCTGTATAAAACTGCATGATCCACCTCCTTTCTTTTAAATTAATGCGAAGAAGGCAGATATCCCCCAGAGGGGAAATTGCCTCCCCCACAGGGTTGCTTTTAAGGTTTTTATCAGCTGACTTTGATGTATTTTGTTGTCTGCTTGCCCCCGTATCTCTCCCAGGCTTCAGGCATAGACTCTTTAAGTCCGTGCACATCAATCTTGGAGGAACGACGAGTTATTTCTTTGATTAGGGATTCATCTACCTTGATTGCCCTCGTGCCATTACCATTACAAGCATTATCAATGGCTTCGGCAAAGATGACAGAGATCCTTTTCATGGCCGTCTCTGCTTCTTTTTTGGCTGTTCTCATTGTGAGATATTCCTCCAGTTCTTCATAGAGCGGAACTTCAGGAACCTTCTCGTTGATAGAAAACGCAGGGCAACCCGGCCGGTGTTGACACCATGCGCACAGAGGCCCATCTTCCGTGGGTATCTCCGCGGCATCAGTTTCAAGATTTAATGCACTCCATATCTTTTCAGCTTTATCTACCAGCAACCCGAAAGTAGCTGCATCAGGCTGATAGCCCTGAAAAACCTTTACCTGCCCGTCACCCACACTAACAGCAACCACAGCGCCCTCGATGTCTGTACTCATGTTATTGAGAGCTATGATACCCATCTGGTAGTGGAGTTGCCTTATCCAACCGATATGCGGTTGAGAAGGCATACCATCAACACTTTTGCATTCCAGTACCAGAAGGTTTCCCTTGTCCCTGTTAAGAACAAAATCGGGATGTACTTTCAGGTGATGTGCATTGGGATGACTGTATTCAGGTTGGTAATTATATTTGATGTTCTCGGCATCAAGAGCATATTGAACAATATTTTCTGTTATATGCCCTCTCATGAACCTCACCAATGTGGCAAGGCTGAACCTGTCGGGATGTCTCCGTGAAAGTACTGCCTTGCGGATACATCCACTAACGTCCGAAGCTCCAATGTATTCGGTTCGGTCTCCCAGGTCGTCAGCCGATTTTGTCGCACTGTGCTTTCTTATCCCTTCTTCTATTATCTTTTTGATTTCCATTGAATCTCCTTTAACTTGTAGAAATAGCTTGACTTTCTTGTTTGTTCGTGATAGATTAAACAGAACTTTTAGAAGGAGGAAACAGGTGGGATTAAAAATAGTACAAGGTGGGTTTCAAGAGGGTGTATGGCAACATGATCGAGAAGCTTATACCGATGAAGATATTGAATCCTTCAACGAGTTTCTCAGAGCCGTCGCTAAACATCGCCCCCAGGCCGCCGAGGTAATATGGGATATACCACCCAAGAACAAACAGCCTGACCCAACCTTGGTAAAAAAAATAACCCATCCTTAACTCTCCCTCCTTACCACAACCTTATAGTTTTCGTTCTTCATGACAGATACCGAAATAACATAACCATATTGAATGGAACATTCCGGTACTTCTCCGAATATCTTTATTACCTGCTCTCTTGTTAGCTCCTTTGACTTAACCTGACAGGGTCTTATGTTAATTCCACCCTGCCTGTCAGCAAGAACATTCGCGAAGTTTCTTAAATTCATTGGTAATCTCCTTATTCTGCATAAAAAAAGCGGTACCAGGGCACGCTTGAATGTGCCTGGATTTACCGCTTTTACCGTAACTTAAAAGTGTTTGGGCTTACATCTGCGACCCTTGGGCTGCAAAAATAAACCATTTCGCACATGTCATTCTTCGTCCTGTTCGCGGATCATAATCAAGCTGATCTGCGAAGGTCCTCCAACCTTTTAGGGCAAAACAACGCACATCACCGTTTCCAACGTATTCTTTCACCTTAACAGCATAAACTTCATCAAGGCCAAAGACGTCAGGAGCAACAGTCGATGGGTCGAGAAAACACCACTTGTTTTTCATCATTTTCACCTCAATAATTCTTGTTTGATTTGCATAAAAAAAGCGGGCTCTGGAGTCGGCATATTTAAAATATGCCTATGATGTCCTTATTGGACGTCACTGTTCCTCCAGGATTTACCCGCTTTTTCTCGCTGTTCGGGAGAAAGACTTTGCTCCTGTCAGTCCTGAAACATACTGTCTCTACTGACAGGAATGATTATTGAGGCTCTGTCCTCACTTACCAGTAACCTTCTAATCTTTAACCTTTCTCCTTTCCTTATCTTTTCATAACACAATGATTCCCAGGGCCACTAATCCCCATGCTGCCAAACTAAGTGCAAAACCATAGATAAACTCTGTTCGTTTAATTGTGATGTACACAGTAAGTCTCCTTTCCGGTTTTTCCCGGGAAAAAGGCGCAGCTCTCCCTGAGGAAGAATCGTGCCTCCCTCCGGGAGTGTTAAATAACTTGTTTTGGGGTTTTTAAATATGGTGGGATTTTGTTCTGACTTTGATTTTGACTCACACAAAAATTAAAGTCACAATTACCGTTCCCCATGTTACGATGGTGATAGTCGCAAACGCTTTCATGGCTGCCTCCTTTCTGTTGATTACAGAGAGAAAACAGTTGTCCCCCAGGGGGGATAATGTTCCCCTCCGGGGTTAAAGTGTTTTGTTGGGATAACGAATTTACCATATAAAAAAAGACCTACCGGTCTCAAACATATGACCTGATAAGCCTTAATTTATAATACTTTTATACTTCCACGAGGGAAGTTCTTTTAAGAGCGTAACCCAACCTTCATTTATCCTCGATGGATACGGACAGGAAGGCTTTTGTCTCTCCCTTTTTTGGCCTGACATGTCTGCCAGTCTCAGATACCGGACTATGCGGTTTTAAATTTGTAACCGTTTACCGGTAAATTAGGGCCTCGTGGTTCCTTTTGAAAGGCATCCAGCCTAACGAGGGTCTCTCTGGATAGAGAAATAAATGCGGCAGATGCAAGGCGATACACTTCTGACAATGGCTTTTCACTTCAAATCTTTTTCTTGTGTTGATCATGCCTCACATTATACCCCACATACAACGGATATTTTGGCAGTTTTTGTTATAAAAACGTACTTCAAAGAATGGTGCCGAATTGTACATTACCAGTGAGAAGGTTTTCTGATTTTATTACCCAGAGAGGTAATGAAGGGATCAGGAAATTGATATTTTGTGTATTGTCCCTTTTTGATTTCAAAGGAACCTGGGGCAAGGTGTGCAAGCTCCCTGTTTTTTCTCTGGTACGGAAACGCACACACGATCCGCTTAAAAGGGAATATTGCATTGACTGTTTTGACAGCTGGTACGATATCGGTATCGCCAGTCACCAAGACAGTGGTATCACATGCATCTCTATAAAACACTTCAAATAATTTAACGGCGATAGCAACATCGGTTTCTTTTTCCTCAAATTTAATAAACTCTGTCCTGCAAGCACTACACCATACAGTTTTCTTTTTAAACCGATGGATTTCAGTCAGTATGCCAGATTCATGCAAACACCGAATATAGTCTCTATGCCTTTTGGTAACATCGGGGTTGGCAGCTTCAAGGTGCGTCGCGAGAGCTGAAAAATAATAGATTTCTTCCAGTTGGGCATCTCTCCCCAATAAATGAAGATATGACGTACAAAGGCTTTTAATATCAAGCCATTTTGTTGAAACTCCATTTAAATGGTATTGAGCTGTGCGTACAGAATGGTAAAGATTAAAACCATCTATTAGAAAGGTTACCCTGTTCATATCATAAAAAAAACCGCCGGATCGTAACCCAGCGGGGGCCAGTGAGCCCGCGGGCCCATCTGGGGATGACTTGGTTTATTTAATAGCACCCATGGGAACCGTTTGTCAAGAGTCTTTTTTCAGAACTTTTTACAGACAATAATTTACAGAACTTTTTTACTTTTTTTGACTATCCTGCCGCTTTGACTGCTTTTGACGCCTTTGCTTTAGTCACCTTTTCCACGTCGATGACGTTAGTCTCGGTTGTTTCTTCGGTTTTCTCCCCGGTTTTCTCTTCGGGAACATCCTCTCCCGTTTTGAAAGCATGAAAGCGGCGGGGAGGCCTGAAGGGTAAGCCGCTAAGCTCTGTTACCCTCTCTGCAAATCTGTACATGTCAACGAGCATATTGTGGAACTCGTTGATTACTCCGCCAACAAGCTCATTGGTGTATTTAGGACTGGTTCCCATATTATCCCTTAACCGCTTGAGGGCCTTGTCTATCGGAGGCTGCATATCGAGCATTGCTTTCGTGTCATTCGTTCTGACAAGGGTTACCCTGGAATCTCTTTCCTGTGCCAGTGATACTTTCCGATCCGTTATCTCCCGAACAACCTCTTCCCTGGATTTTTTCTTTATTTCTGTATTTTTCTCTGCCATTTTGATCTCTCCTTTAAAAATGTATTTTGGATTTTTCACTCACTCCGTTTCAAGAGAATATCTCCTTCTCTTCCACGTTTTGACCATAATGCATATATACGGGACACATATGTATATCGTTGTTGTGACAGCTATAAAGTATGCCGACACGATAAGAACATCTTTAAAGCCGAGTAGGAACCCATACCAGGAGTTCAGTGTTACCATTGGTACTTCAAACCACTTATTATGAAACGTTAACAGGATTTTTGACAATCGGTCTTCTGTAAATACGACAAAGACAAGAGTATGATAAAATATCATGGCGAAAATGATTTTTAAGATGCCACTCATGAAAACACCGCTTAGAAAGC
>JAFDAE010000526.1 GCA_019314005.1 Deltaproteobacteria bacterium
CTGATGCACTTTACAACTGCCTAAATATTGAAGACTACCTTTAGTATCCTGAAATTTAAACAAATTCATGTATTATGCAGAGACTGTCGAAAAAGGTACCGCACAATGTTCTTGTTTTTAGGTCGTCATATTACATAATACCTTGAAATAACTGAAAAAATACTTGAATATTAGATTGTTTTATGATAAAATTATCCTAAATATATTTCGAAAAACCAAGGATAATTGACGGGAGCTATGGCCAAATATAAAAGCTACGACTACGCACAAAGAGTAATGATTCCCATATCACTTGATGATCAATTAATGCCGGGGACTTTGGAGTTCGCGGTACATACGTTGGTTGAAACACACATGGATACATCGATTTTTGACTCCCACTACCATAATGATGAGACCGGTCGCACAGCCTACAATCCCAAAGTACTTCTAAAAATCATCTTGTTTGGTTATTCACGGGGATTAACTACTTCCCGAAAGTTAGAGCGTGCTTGCAAGGAAAATGTGATCTTCATGGCCCTGGCGTGCGGCCAGCAGCCGGATCATAGCACTATAGCGGCCTTTGTTTCCTCTATGATATCGGAGATCCTTCCACTCTTCAGAGACGTACTGATGGTCTGTGAGGAATCTTCTTTGCTCGGTGGAACGTTCTTTGCCCTGGATGGCTGTAAGATTCCATCCAACGCATCAAAGAGCATGAGTGGCCGGTTTGCTGATTTGAGCAGAAACAAGGAAAACCTGGAGAAGAAGATTAAACAGCTCCTCAAAGAGCAGTTGGATGCGGATCAACAAGATAGTAAAAATGATAATGATAAACCATCCGGGACCACCAACAGGGAAAAACAGATTGAGCGATTACAGAAGAAGGCGGACCTTATCGAGGAATGGCTTGATGAGAATGAACCCAAAATCGGAAAAAAGGGCCGTGAGGTCAAGAGTAACGTCACAGACAATGACTCCGTTTTAATGCTCACCTCCCACGGCACGATCCAGGGGTATAATGGACAGGCCTTTGTGGATTCCAAACACCAGGTGATTATCCACGGTGAAGCCTTTGGTACTGGTCAGGACCACTACCTTGTTCCTCCCATGCTTGATGGTGCCAAAGAAAACGTCAAAGCTATCGGCCTTGGAAACGACTATTTCAAAGAAAAGACTTTCGCTGCGGACACAAATTATAACAGCCCGGTTAATTTGAAGAAATGCGATGAAGAGAAACTCGATGCCTATATCCCAGACAAGGATTTCCGGACGCGGGACTCAAGATTCGATGGTCGGAGACGTAAGTCTGGACGATTTATCTTAGATGATTTTAAATACAATGAGGAAACCGATACATATACCTGCCCGGACGGAAAAACGTTAAAACTCCAGGTGAAATTTTTTGAGGTAAAGAATATCTTTTATCGAAGATATGCGACAGATGAAGAAAACTGCTCGGTATGCAAACTCAAAACAAGGTGTTTGACCAAGGGGCGAGCCCGCAGGCGCTTAATGAGCGTTCCTGTTGCCTACGCCATTGATAATCTAACCAAACGGATGGCAGCGAAAATCGATAGCGATGAGGGGCGCAAGATCTACCCTCAACGCCTGGCCGTAGTCGAACCGGTCTTTGCCAATATCACCACACACAAAAGAATGGACCGCTTTACCTTAAGGGGAAAGGTCAAGGTCGACATCCAGTGGATGCTCTACTGCATGGTCCACAACATCGGAAAGATCATTAAATACTGCCCTGAATACGGGGTTGCTTGAGTATAATCCAAGGGTATCGACCCTCTTGAAATCGATAACTCAATAATCAACCATTAATACATTAAGCGGGAAGCGATATACAAAAGAATGGCCTACGCTCCGTTCGTTTTCCGACAGACTCGCAAGTATCTTTTCGTCACTGACCGCCACTTGGGCATACCATAACTTGCGTCTTCTGAAAAAAGCGCTTTATTGGTGATTTCGGTTAATAAGTGCAAACAGGTGCCGATTAGCGATTTTGACAAGAAACCGT
>JAFDAE010000527.1 GCA_019314005.1 Deltaproteobacteria bacterium
CGCAAAATGCGGTAATATGGAGGCCGTCTGCAAGATTCTTACACAAATCACGGTTCAAAGTCTGCAATAATCTTGCGGGCTCATGCCATCGTGTCTCATAACTTGTCAGGGCTCCGACAAACATGACGCTGAGAAGTGCGCCGATTACACCGCTACCCGAGGCATCGGACACCATAATAAACACCCTGTCCTCATCAATCTTTCTTACAGTAAAAAAATCTCCGGAAACCTTTAGACGTGGAATATACGCAGAGACAAACCTTACACCTTCTGTGACTGAAAGGTCTGACGGCAAAAGGCTCTGCTGAAACATAGCGCCTCTTTCCACAGATTTTATAAAAGCCTGGTTAAGTTCGTTATGTTCTGCTGCCGGCGAAAGGGGATCACACTTGGCGTGGTTGCAAATACTTGACAATTGTACAATTGTCACCTCGTTTCCGATATCGTTATAGACAACTTCGTCCAGATAGAGCCTTGTCATAAATATCCCTCTGCCACTCGCTGCCATCAGGTTCTTGGGATCTCCCGGATCCGGCAAATCTCTCCATCCAAATCCTTCACCTTGATCGCAAATAGTGTATATGACTTTTTCCGGGTCACACTCATAGCGTATCGTTACTTTCCTCCCTTTATAAGGCGCGGCCTGTGCCCTGTTCTTATAAAGCTCTTTTAGTGTGCCATCTTGTATTGCCTTCTGTTTTGCTTCGTATGTAATATTCAGATTGCCGTGTTCAATGGCATTGGTAATCATTTCAAGAAGGCCTGTTCGTATTGACTCAACGTCAGAGGAAAAATATGCCGTTGCCTCAGTTAACTCATGAACAATCGAATATATCGAATCAAGATCGTTTCCTGTTACTATGATCTTGATCTCGTGTGCTAATTTCTTGTAGTCAAATTTATTATAACTTCGGCTGCGGATAAAGTCTGCCAACACGTCAATGGCATATATAAACTCAGGCAAGTCAATCGGCTTCTTGAAATAATTGCTTGCCCCATTTCTAAGCGCCTTAATCGCCACCTCTTCAGATCCGTATCCGGTCATAATAGCTACGCGGGCTTCAGGCGATTCTTCTTTAATCCGCATGAGTAGTTCGAGCCCATCCATATCCGGCATATTAATATCCGTAATAACAATGGCGGGATTTTCCTTACGAAATACTTCCAGGGCTTCTCTTCCGTCCGCTGATTCAATCGGCTGATAACCATTGCGAAGCAAAACCTTGGATATGATACGCCGCACGGCGGACTCATCATCTACCACTAATATCTTAAGACCGTCTTCGTCCATTCCCTACCTCGTATCGATCATACTGAGGATCTTGGTCTCTCCTAAAAGCTTTTTCAATTCATCGCAAATATTAGCGACTACCAGTCTCCTTCCTGCACTGCTCATCTTCTGATGAGACGCTACAATCGCTCCTAACGCAAGGGAGGAGATTTTTTTGACACCTTGAAGGTCGATAGTGATTTCTGAAAATCCACTATCTACCAACTTCATCAATTTTTCAGAAAACTCGTCCCAATTCCTCAAACTTGAAATGTCGTCCTCGATTTTAAGCACTACTTTCATTTTTTCCTCCAGGATTTTGGTTACTCTGTTTTAAACAAGTTGTTCAATAGCCTCGCCGAGGCTTTCCATATCAAAAGGCTTTGTGATAACGTTATCAATACCCGAGGCTGCAAGGCTTTCCATATTTTCCCTATCTGACCATCCGGTTACCATTACCACCGGCATTCCCGGGTAAGTTTCTTGTAGCTTTTGCATGAGTTCCAAGCCATTCATGTTCGGCATAAACCAGTCCACAAATGCCAGATCAAACTTCTGGTCTTGTGCAATTCTCAGCGCTTCAACCCCGTTCCCCGCTCCTACAACCTCGTGTCCCATGTTTTTTAAAGACCTTGCAAGAAGGTTTCGCACCGACTCTTCGTCATCCGCAACCAGGATTTTGTAGGCCTTTCCCTGCTGTTCGGTCTTTTTATCCTGTTTCCTATAGTTAGAGCTTGCAGTAATCAATTCGGGGTCAGCGACCGGGACTGTTACCGCCACCGTAGTCCCCTTATCGTGCTTGCTTTCAATCGTAAGAGTTCCTCCGAGATTCTGAACAATCCCGTAAGCGATCGTAAGACCCATGCCTACGCCTACTGTACTCTTCGTCGAAAACAGGGGCTCCAGCGCTCGGGCGCATACGGCATCATCCATTCCACGCCCTTCATCGCAAATCTCAACTCTTACAAAATCAGCGTTGTCTTCCGTTGCGAGCGAAGTTCTAATCCATATCTTGCCGGATCGGGTCATTGCTTCGATGGCATTCAACA
>JAFDAE010000528.1 GCA_019314005.1 Deltaproteobacteria bacterium
GAAATTCGGGTCTGTGGTGAACCGTTCGATCTTTCCGGAGAATTTCCTGCATTCGGAGGGTTTGACCGGGGCGAGCCTTCCCCAGAAGGGACACTGCTTTGTCGAGCCGGTTGGGATGCTCTCAATCGTTTGGGGCTTCCGCGTGCAGCAGCCGCAGATGATCAATGGCGTATCGGATGATTCCCAATTGTATGATCTCTTGCCTAACGGCTCCAGCAGACGTTCCTTAGTCGTGCTGTTGAGCCGCTACGTTAAACCTTAAGGAAGTCGCATGGGAATAAGCGAAAAATTTAGTACATTCTGTAGCAACTTGCGAATGACCAATACTGTAGTATCAAATGTTCAATACCGATACAAAAGAATTACAAAGCAGCTAAATGCTGACTTTAGGAACATTGACTCGGACACTATGTATAGTCTTTATGTTGGCTCCTATGGCAGGGGAACAGCAATTCACGTAAGTGATATTGATATGATCATCGAATTGCCCTACTCAGTATATCAACAGTATGACAATCACAATGGTAATGGGCAGTCTGCTTTATTGCAGGCAGTAAGGGATTCTATTAAAAAGACTTATTCGACTACCCATGTAAGTGGTGATGGGCAAGTCGTGCAATTAAATTTTGATGATGGAATATGCTATGAAATTGTTCCAGGATTTATAAATAAAGACAATAAAAGTTTTACGTACCCAGATACTAATAATGGTGGTTCATGGAAGACAACCAAGCCTCGTGCTGAAATAAACGAAATAAGAAATGGTGATAATCGGTGGAACAACAACCTAAAGCGTCTTTGCCGTATGGCTAGAGCTTGGAAAGATCAATGGAATGTTCCGATGGGTGGATTATTAATTGACACTCTCGCATATAACTTTCTTGATCAGTGGGAGTATTCAGACAAGTCATATACTTATTATGATTGGATGACTAGGGATTTCTTTATATATTTAAAAGATCAAGATCCAAACAAAAAGTATTGGCTTGCGGTAGGCAGCAATCAATATGTTTATAGAAAAGGCAACTTCGAATATAAAGCATTACGTTGTTACAATATTTCACTAGAAGCTTTGGAATACGAAGAAAATAATCAAAATTGGTCAGCAAACCAGAAATGGCGAGAAATATATGGAACAAAATTCCCAGATTAAAATTCTCGAGGATCAAATTCGTGAATGCTACGGCCGCGTCGTTTGGACGCATAAAACACATGAAAAGTGTGCTGATATTTTAAACTCTCGAAATAGCAACATTAAGCTATGGCAAATCATACTATCAGCAATAACAACTTCAGGTATTTTTATTACTGTATTAGGGGATAGCAAAGAGGTTGGGATTATAGCCGCAATTATTTCTATGCTTACTCTTGCACTAAGCACTTACGTAAAAAAATATGATCTTGGAGGTATGGCCCAAAAACATGCAGTAGCAGCTACTTCGATCTGGGATGTTAGAGAGAAATATTTTTCTCTACTTACTGATATTCGTGCGGGAGTTGTTAGCGAAGAAGAGATTAGAAAAATAAGAGACAAATTGCAAAGTGATCTTCATAAATTATATAAGGGGTCTCCAAGAACTTTGACAAAAGCATATAACGAAGCATCAAAAGCCTTAAAGGAAATGGAAGAAATGACGTTTAGTGATGAAGAAATAGACAAATTTCTACCAAAATCTATGAGAAAGTCCGAAAGTTAAAATGAAAGCGGCTTATAACAATCGCGTCAACTCGGACTGACAAAAGCGTCGTTCGCTATTGCTCACTATGCTTTTGCCGGCCGGTTACGCGAAGCGTCAGCATAAAGGATTATGTTTCCAACCCAATAAGTTCATTGTAGGAATAATGTGTGGACGACAAAACTGAAAATATGGATAAAAAAATAACTGATCGCCTATGTGAACTACTGGACTACGTTCGTCATGTTGGAATGCTCAATCAAAAACCGGTGTTTAGAATTGATGAATATCGTCATTTAAACATTTGGGAACATCAACTCAAGGG
>JAFDAE010000115.1 GCA_019314005.1 Deltaproteobacteria bacterium
TTCATGCAGAACCTTCCCTTCGTATTCGTTTTAACAATATCGGGACGTATACCAAAATGAATTGAGAAGGTCAATACGGATGCATGAAAAACTACTACAACGCAGTAGATTGACCTTTTTACGACGCCATCCTTTATCAAACTCAAGACTTTTTATGAAAATCATCAGACTTGAAAGGGCAAAAAAAATTGTATATGGTCTTAATTAATGCCTGAATGAAAAGTCATGCTCAGGCAAAATCCGAATATCGAAATCCGAAATTCGAAACAAATTCGAATATCAAATGACAGAATGACCTAAACTAACACATTGCAAATACGATGTTTTTGTCATTGGGACATTCTTGTTTTGGTCATTGTTTCGGATTTCGTGCTTCGGGTTTCGAATTCTTGAACGAAAACCCTCAAGGTTAGTGCCTTAGTGGTTGAATAGTTACATGCAACCATAAGAGATGGATTCTCCGGCTATGGATCTGCTGACACAAGTTGAGACCCTCAATAAGATCGGAATTGCTCTTACAAGCGAAACCAACCTGGAAAAGCTTATGGGGCTAATTGTTCAAAAGGCAAGAGAGCTTACCAATGCCGATGGCGGAAGCCTTTATTTAAAAGAGAAAGATGTTCTTTACTTCTATGTCACACAAAATGATACCTTGAGTGACAGAGGCAATTTAAAGGGTGGTTTTAAGCACCGGTATGAGCTTCCCCTTACTGAGGAAAGCATTGCCGGTTTTGTGGCTGTAACAGGAAAGATTCTGAACATAGAAGATGCTTACAATCTTCCCGAGACTGTTTCTTACCGGTTTAATTTCGATTTCGACCACGAAAACAATTATCGTACAAGGTCTATACTGGTAGCGCCAATGAAAGCTCCGGACGGAGAAGTAGTAGGGGTTCTGCAGCTAATCAATACCATGGACAATACAGGGAACGTGGTGGTATTCCCCAAGGCTGTTGAGTCATTGGTCAATTCATTGGCTTCTCAGGCGGCTGTGGCAATTCGTAATGCCCGCTTAATAAACGACATCAAAAATCTCTTTAAATCTTTGATTCAATATTCTGCGTCTGCTATCGACGCCAGAAGTCCTCACACAGCCGGTCATTCAAGACGGGTGGCTGCATATTCCGGGGCGGTGGCCATGGCAATCAATGCCGCAGAGACAGGGTATTTTGCCGATGTGACCTTTACCGCGGAGCAACTGGAAGAACTCCATTATGCGGCATGGCTTCACGATATCGGTAAAATAGGAGTCCCCGAGCATGTCCTGGACAAAAGGAGCAAGCTTTCCGATGACAATTTGTCTGCTATTAAGGCACGTTTCGAATTGATTAAGACATTGGAAACGTGTAAATTACACGAGAGGCTAAGAGAGAAAAAAAATTTAGACAAGGAAGACCTGAAAAAATCGGTTCATGCCGTCCGGACGGATCTACAGGACAAATACGATCTTATATGCCGTATTAGTACAAGCAATTTTCTTTCTGACAACGATCTGAATATGTTACAGAATATTGCGTCGCGCAGATACACAACATTAGAGGGAGAAACCAGACCTTATTTAGAGCAAGAAGAACTCTATGCATTATCGGTAACCAGGGGGAACCTCACCAGGGAAGAATATAGGCAAATTCAGTTACACGCGGACCATACGCTCCATATTATTGAAAATATACCGTTTCCTGAATACCTTGAAAATGTGCCATTTTTTGCCGCTTCCCATCACGAAATGTTGGACGGAACCGGTTATCCGAATGGAATTAGCGGAGAGGCGCTTCCATTACAGTCTCGAATCCTGGCCGTTGTTGATATATATGACGCACTTACGGCTTCTGATCGTCCCTATCGGCGTACCATGCCGGTTAACAAGGCTCTCAATATATTAAAAGAAGAAGCAGAAAAGGATCGATTGGACAAAGAGATTGTAAAACTTTTTATTGAGAAGGAACTTTATAACGTATGATTGCTTTTCAGAAAATCAGCGAACATCGTATCATGGAGGCACAGCAACGTGGAGTTTTTGATAATCTCCCCGGAGCGAGACCTTTGCATAATGCGACATTTTCTTGTCAGGCAAGGAAGGTGAAAACCTTAACCGGAGGAATACATTGAGTATTTCGAGGATTAAGGTTTGAAGCCTGACGCTGCATCACGGACACGAAGTGAAGCGTCAGCGCTCATAATGGCAGTTATGCAAAGGTCTTGGAGCCGGCAAGCCCTTTGAGTTCGAAAATGATTCGCACATACCGGAAGATCAAGAAGCTCAATTCTCATTTATCATTGATCATTTCACATTTGTCATCTGTCATTTTTTTAATGGTAAATACCCAATGATAAATGATAAGACCAAGATTAGCTAATCAAAGACTTTTTACGAAGTCAGCACCCTTTATATAGAGGACGCGAGTATTAGAAATTGAGACAATGTCCATACAGAAGCAGATATTACTGGAAATATACGACAGACTTTTTGAGGAGTTTGGCCCACGGCACTGGTGGCCTGCGGAATCAAGGTTTGAGATGATAGTGGGGGCTATTTTGACCCAGAACACCGCATGGCGTAATGTGGAAAAGAGCATCGCTCAATTAAAGGCAAAAAACGTCCTTTCACCAGAGTCCGTCTATAATCTGCCGGTACAGGAATTGGCTGCCTTGATAAGACCGGCCGGTTATTATAACATCAAAGCTGCAAGGCTGAAGTCTTTCATGCGTTTTTTGTACAACGGTTATGGCGGAAACCTGAACAGGCTTTTGGGGACTGAGATGGCTTCCCTGCGCAAAGAACTTTTAACGGTAAAAGGGGTCGGGCCGGAAACAGCCGACAGCATTATTCTGTATGCCGCGGAACAACCTAGTTTTGTTGTGGATACGTATACCAAGCGGATTCTTTACGGGCACCATCTGATTCCGGATGATGCGTCTTATGATATGATACGGGACTTTTTTATGGATCGTCTTCCACAGAATACCGCCTTGTATAATGAATACCATGCCCTTTTGGTCTATACGGGAAAGACCTTTTGCGCAAAAACAAAGCCGAAATGCTTGCAGTGCCCTTTGCAAGGACTAAATCAATGATGATTTCGTAAAATGAAACAGAAACAAAACAAACAAAAACAGTGGGGTGAGATTGCGAAAAACTTCCTTAGCGCCTATGTTATACTCATCCTCATACTTGCCCTGAATATCGCCGTATTGTTCGTCCTCGGAATTATTGTGATATTTTTCAAGGGAGTGATCGATTATATCGCCTGGATACTGATAGGGGGAATGGCCATTATGGGAATATCCAGCTATCTGTTCTGGAGGAGGATGAAGCAAAGCGGTAAGACGTTCAGGGAAATGATGAAAGACCCTTTGTTTCAGGGAAGAAGTGTCGAAGTCAACCTTCTCGGCGGCCTCTTTTCCGTCAAAGTAGGCCGTCCTACCAGACCCCTCTCCATAGAGGACCTTCCCTCTTCCCGGCCCCAACAGCTGGAAGACCCTAAAACCTCACGGGCAAGAGAATTAGCGCACCTTGCAACCCTTCTTGAAAAAAACTTGATCACTCAACAAGAGTTTTTGCAAGCCAAGAAAGATCTTCTGCGGCCCTCTGAATAACAGCCGTGAGGGTCTCAGCCTTTTTACCTCGCTTTCTGATATTAGTTGCATTAACGCGTCAATTCTATTATATATAAAAGCCTTAAATTACAGGTGTCAGGTGTCAGGTGTTTAAATCACCAAGGGGATATGATAAAAAAAGGGACCAGGGATGGAGTTAAAAATCGTCAAGGCTGAAAAACTGAAAGAAAAACCCGAGGAGTCGGAGCTTAGTTTTGGAACACAATTTACAGATCACATGTTCAATATGGATTACAGCCCGACAAAGGGGTGGAGCAACGCGCGCATAGAACCGTACGGTCCGATCATGATGGACCCGGCAACCATGGTTCTACATTACGGGCAGGCCATTTTTGAAGGGTTAAAGGCTTACCGTACAAAAACCGGAGTCATTCAGCTCTTTCGGCCTAAGGACAATTTTGCCCGTTTTAACGCTTCCGCCAAAATGCTCTGCATTCCAGAAATAGATCCGGAATTCGCACTTTCAGCTTTAAAAAAAATGCTGGTTCTGGAGCAGGAGTGGATTCCCAGTCGTCCCGACACCTCGCTCTACATCAGACCTACGATCGTGGCAATGGATCCATACCTTGGGGTTCGTCCTTCACACACCTATCGGTTCTTTATCATCTTGTCTCCTGTGGGGGCCTATTATCCTGAAGGCTTCAATCCTGTAAAAATTTTAGTAACAGATAAATATGTAAGGGCGGTGCGCGGCGGCCTGGGGATGGCGAAAACACCGGCCAATTATGCAGCCAGCTTGTATGCGGCCGAGACGGCAAAAGAAAAAGGATATACACAGGTGCTCTGGCTGGATGGGGTTGAACAACGATATATAGAAGAAGTGGGTACCATGAACATCTTTTTCAAAATTGACGACACCCTGGTTACCCCTCCATTACAAGGAAGCATCCTGGCCGGGATCACGCGAGATTCGGTTATTGCGCTGGCAAAACACTGGAACATTCCGGTAGAAGAACGCCTAATAACCATTGATGAGGTAATGTCGGCCCACGAAAAAGGGATACTTCAGGAAGTGTTCGGCTCCGGGACTGCTGCTGTTATTTCCCCGGTAAATGAGCTTGCACGGGGAGATCAGGTCATAACAATAAAAGACGGGAATGTCGGACCAATGGCACAACGTCTTTATAACGAGATTACTGCAATACAGTATGGTGAAGCCGAAGATCCTTTTGGGTGGGTTGTGTCCGTTGAAGATTGAGCAATATCCAAATGTAAAAGAGGCCATAGAATCCTTCTATGAAATGAGCTATTCCATAGCGGCCTTAGAGGAAATAGCAGCAAAAAGCCTCCCTGCCGAACTCTTTGCAATACTGGATAAGATTAAAACCTGTCGAGCAAAAATCCAATGCTGTTTTTTAAAAATTATGACGGACCGTAATATATATATAAACCGGGAAGGCTTGATATACGACCTGTTTATGTCTCACAAGGACCTGCCCCGGGACTGGAAGTGTTCAGTCTGCGGAGGAATCTTGGATGGCGCCATATTGACAAACAATCTAATTGAAATTTACTCTAATTTTCATGAACCAAGATACAGGGAGGTCCATCTCTCCAAAAAAGAATTAAGAGACAAGGCGCTACTGCGGTGTGAAAAAGACCTCCTGTTTATGACTATAGATGACAATCGTTTTGAAGGCGCTCTGAAAGTCTATTACTCTGTAACTATTAGTAATCTTACACGATCTCTTCCTCGTTATGCAGTTCGGTGGCGCGGCATCCTTGAAAACAGGGCCTCCAAAACCATACTCGAATATGGTATCAACTCAAAAGAGAACACAGATTCAAGTCCTTCCTCCTTCTATTACAAACTTGGAGCCCTTGATCTCTTAAGCGAGCAATATAACGAACTTCCTTCAAAACAGGTCGAGGAGGTTCTTAGTAATGCTATGGAATCCTCTCACAGGGAGATCAGAAAGAGGGCATACCAGGTGGGCGCGGAGATTTTCGGGCGGACTTACTACGAAAAGGGTCTGGAAGATCCGAGTTCCACAAATAGAGAGTGGATACACCAGGCCATGGAAACGGGTGAAGAATATATTTTCAAAAGAGGGCGTCTTCGTAAAGAAAGAAATAAGAACCAGCTAAAGCTCTTTTAAAAACAGTAACATTTCACCGCAAAGACGCAAAGTATCTTAAGTGAGCTAAAGTGCACTAAAGTTTGAAGTGCCTAAAGTTAAGGAATTTTATCTGTTTTATAATTGTTCTTGCCGAAGGCAAGTTCCACAACTTTAGTTCACTTTAGGCACCTTAGCTCACTTAAAACTTTGCGATCTTAGCTTTGCGATGAGATAAACAATTATTTTATAAACAAACAGGAGCTATGTATGATTATAAAACAGGTGGTCGTAGGTTCTTTTGAGGTATGTTGCTACATAGTTGGATGTGAAAAAACGCGTCAGTGCATCCTCATAGACCCGGCAGGTGATGAAAAGCGCATTGTTGCAACGGTTAAGGACTTAGACCTTGAAGTCAAGGCGATAGTCAATACACACGGTCATCCTGACCATACATGCGGAAACAAAAAAATCGTTGCTATGACAGGCGTCAAGATCCTGATGCATCCTTTGGATGATGAATATTTCAGTTCTCCCGCGGGCATTGCCATGGCAAGACAATTCGGACTTGAGCCTTCACCCCCTGCGGACGAGCACATTCAAGATGGTGACAAAATCGAGATAGGCGAGACAGCGCTTCAAGTCATTCACACGCCCGGGCACTCGCCCGGCGGAGTCTGTCTATACGGAGAGAACAATCTCTTTACAGGGGACACATTGTTTGTCGGGGCTGTGGGCCGCACCGACCTTCCGGGAGGCTCCTTAGATATTATGCTTCAGTCGATCAAAAACAAGATTCTTACGCTTCCGGACGAGACCGTCGTATGGCCGGGCCACGACTACGGCGCAACCCCCACATCAACTGTTGCCAAAGAACGGAAAACGAATCCGTATATTACAGATTTCTTGTAAAGATAATCACCAACGAATCTTGGAGGCATGAGAAGCCCCTCACACGTCCAACCACAACCCCAGGGCGATGTAGGTCTCGTCGTCCTGGAAAAACTCGCCGATCGTGGGGCGCCCGTCGTAACGCTCGATGCCCAGCCGCCATGCACGGCCACCGGAGCGAAGAACTAGGCCCAGCTGCAGCGAGGTATCGACACGCCAGTTCCGCTCCTCCATGGCCGAAGTGTCCAGCGCGGCGTACCAACCAAGACGTCGCCTCCACAGGCTCTTTGCGTCCTCGGCATGCGGCCAGGTTCCTGCAGATCACCGTTTCTCAGGTCATAGCCCCAGCCAGCTTCAGCATAGGATCGCCAATGCTCATCCATGGCCCAGCTTATGCCTGCTGCGAGCTCATGGCGCGTGTATTCGATGCGACGACGACCGGTCCTCTCTGCATATTCGTCGCCCACGTGACTGGACGTGTGATGCATGCCTAATTTAAAGGCCAGTCCCCGGCCCGGAGCCGCCGTCAGCAGCAGTCCATAGTTCCCGTCCCAGCCTATGTTATCGTAGGAGTGGTCGAGGTCAAACTGGGCATCGAATCCGCCTTCGATGCTCAACTGCCATCCTCGATCGACCCGATTCGATGGATGGATCCGTACGAAACCAAAGCGGCCGCCTGCCTTGAGACCAATGCGGCTATCACCAGATTCGGCGATCTCGGTCTCTGAGAAACTCATCCGCTGAATACCAAACCCCACGCGGTGTGGATCGGCAATATACTGCGGGTACAGGTCTCCTGGCGGAAAGATGAGAAGCGTATGCTGGGAGCCTATGTGAACGGCAGGAGTTCCGTCTGCCTCACCTTCCTCAGCCTCTGCCGAACCCAATGAAGAGACTTCCGGAACCACGGTAAAAACTTCATCCTGGGCACGGGCGGCGGCCGCCAGAAGTAGGAAAAAGCAGAGAACCATAATGAGCAGGTACCGGCCCCGGCGTGGGCTCATAAGCGCTATAATTAAATTGTCCATTATATCCTCGAACCACTTCCGTCTAAACAGTACATTCACTTTCGGTTCAGTGATTTTCTTGTACAGGTCAATACAGTTTTGTTACTTATTTATTTCTATGGATATGGCAAGCTTTGCAAAACGTGACATTTTTTCGTCAGGCAAGGAAGGTGAAAATTTTAACCGGACACCAGTGATTACCGCTACTTTGCTCCGGTTGTCTTGCCCAAGCTGGAGGAAAGTAGGAACCCTGCAATAAGCAAGGTGATCGAAACGGCAATCAGAGGCCACGGGGGCGATGCCGGAGTATTCAGCTCTATAGTGAGGGCGACATACAGAACAGGGAGATACCCGGTCAGCCCGACCACTGGAATCGCCCAGCGTGACCAAGCGTGCCCTCTCCGGAATGGGACGAACAACATAATACCAAGAGCTATCCCGCTGCCAAGCGCCCCGGCACCACCTCCCTTGAGAAGAGCCAGGAATAGCATCTGAAATCGGGGCTCGAGATCTTCCCAATTCACGCCGATCGCATCTGCGTGGTAAGGCATGAATTGTGGCGAGAACAGATAAATGAGTCCCGTGGCTATGGCCATTGCAGCAGCCAGTAGATAACAGCCAAACGCAATTTTCGTCTTCGTAGTCATGTGATCAGTCTAAGCGGAAACCGCAATCGATAAACATTGAGGTCGCCTCGCTTGCCAAACAAAGCATCAGCTTCATCGAATAATTGTGGAAACACGTCGATTGTCTATTCCGGTTCCTTTTTAAGATTTGGGCCTAAGTCGTCAAGTCTTTCAGAAGATCCCTGGTTAGTTCAACCTCATCTTTGCTGACCATAAGTCTGGCAGGATCCGCAAAAGGTCTGACATATGTGAAATGTTCACCATGAAAAAAATACGTTATACCTTCAGCATCAAGCAGACTCTTTATAAAGGCAATATCCGCGGGATTATATGTGGCCATAACTTGTTCATATTCAACATATTCCGGCTTAGGTTCCGGCGGCAAGTCGTTTACCAGATCGACATCGCAATCCGCACAAACATAAAACCCTTCTCTGTATTCCGCTCTGCATTTGGGGCAAAACATATCTCAACCCTCCTACAGTAGAAGATTCGAGACCTTTGCAAAACTGCCATTTTTTCGTGATGCGGTGTCAGGCTTCAAAATTTGGCACGCAGTGAAGCGTCAGCGCTATCCTCAAAATACCTAACGTATTCCTCCGGTTAAAATTTTCGCCTTCCTTGCCTGACAAAAAAATGTCGCGTTTTGCAAAGGTCTCGATTTATAACCGCGTCCACTCCACTCACTTGTTAAGTTGTACAATATTTTAATACTTAGAGATTAAGACTATTGTTTTGCTATATGAATTGACTTATGGAATTTTCAATTCTCAGCTTAACGTATAGCGTTTTATCCGTTGTCCTGCATGAAGTTAAAGGCATAGATGTCAGATTAGGCTCAGCCGTGACTTGATCATGACATGCTGAGCCTTATTCTCTGGTATGTTATCAATATTTATGGGGTTTGTAAACCAAGGTGTTACCGGGGGGGAATCTTC
>JAFDAE010000116.1 GCA_019314005.1 Deltaproteobacteria bacterium
CAAAGTCACGTTAAATGACCTGTATAAAGAAGTACCAGGCGCAAAAGAGGTGGTCGAAGATTCTGTTGGTTATGCTGTCTTCAGTAATGTTGGTATCAACCTGCTGGCAATATCCACAGCAAATGGTAGCGGGGTCGCACGTGATAAGGGAACCGGCAAAGATACCTTCATGAAAATGTTCTCAGCCGGTGTCGGGATAGGGCTGGGGGTAAAGGATTTCCGTGGTATCTTTGTGTTCTCGACGCAGGAAGCTTTAGATAATTTTATAAACAAAGGGTGGCAGGCTGGTGCGCAGGCAGATGCTGCTGCCGTGTCTGACGAAAAAGGTGATGCCCTGGCAGCAGCAATTGATGTGGGCCCGGGTATCAAGCTCTATCAATTAACTGAAACCGGGTTGGCGCTGCAGGCTACCATTCAAGGAACTAAATATTGGAAAGACGATGATTTGAATGAGTAGTACACGTATTACTTTGGCTGACGCGATGTGCTGAGTTCTTAACGCATTATATGTGTGCGATTTCAAAGGAGGGGCTTTCTCGTGAAAACTAATTGTTGGGCCTGCGGGTCGGACCAAGTTAAGCCTTTGAGTTTATGGTAAATATGCAGAAAATGTGCCTGGATTTAGGTCTTAGCGTCACTATTTTGGCCCCAAAAACGATGCGCTAAGCTCTGAAAATGCCCACCTCTTATGGCTGCGTTAGCATACAATACATAAATTATCTTGATTTTTACCATTGAATATTGCATATTAAAAGCATCATATAAAATGCTGATAAAATATTTATGAGGTGATAAAATGACATTCAGTATAACTGAGGATATTCGTTCAATTACAGATTTAAAGAGAAATACCAACTCAATCCTTGAACAAATTCATAAAACCAAGCGTCCAGTTGTTCTTACAGTGAATGGTAAAGCCGAAGCTGTGCTTTTATCCGCAAAGGAATATGAAAAGATTGCAAATGCATTTAATTTGCTTAAGCTTCTTGTCCCAGCGGAGGAAGACATAAGTAACAACCGCTATAAAGAAGCGAGAGCTTTCTTCAGGGAATTTAAACGTGACAAAAAAATATCAGGTTAATATATCTCAGCAAGCACAAAATGATTTAGAACACATTTTTTATTATATTGCAGATGACAGCATCAAGAACGCTACAAATTTTATTCTTCAATTGGAGAAAAAAGTTTATTCACTTGAAATTTTTCCTGATCGTCACCCGTTAATACCTGAGAATGAATTCTTTGGCACAGACTACCGACATCTAATTTACAAAAAATATCGGATCATTTACCGCATTGTAAAAAAATCAGTTTTTATTTTGAGAATATTTCATGGCGCAAAGCTCCTAAATTTATAAATGAAATTAGATGCTAACTAGGCACTTCAGCTGACTAAGGGTCCTTGACCCCAATCGCTTAGACCCCAATCGCTTATACAACAAGGAGGCATTTTTGAACCGTATTCAAAGTGTCGATATTTTTAGGTTGCTTGGGATTGTTGCGGTTATTGCAATCCATACATCTCCATTTATGCTAGATTCCCCAAGTGAAAATGAACTGTATAAATATCTTAGTGTAATAATTAACCAATTAGCTAGGTTCGCTGTGCCCTTTTTCTTTGTTATTTCTGGTTATTTCTGGGGTGCGAAGGTTAGAAATGGAAGTTCCCCGATCTCGTCTGCCCTAAAGATGTCGAGCAGGATACTTGTCCTGTTCTTGGCTTGGTGCATTGTCTATCTGATACCTTATAATTCTGTATTCACAGCATTCTATGATCATGGGGTACTAGGCCCGATCAAGGTGGTTTATTGGAATATCAGTGAGTTAATTCAACACCCGCTTACTTTGATTATGCAGGGTACAAAAGTTCATTTGTGGTTTTTAATTGGGCTAATATTTTCCATTGGTATAAGTGCTATTTTTATACATAAACAATGGATAAAAAGTCTCATTTTTTTATCATTACTCCTCTATGTAATAGGGGTTCTTGCAAAAGCATATACAAATACCCCGATAGGTATAACCATCGAATTTAATACTCGCAACGGTCCATTTTTTGGTACTTTGTTTTTTGTGTCCGGTTATCTCATGTCAGGATTTACAGCAAATGCCAAATGGTTAAATTATGGTATTTTAGTATTTCTTTTGGGTTGTATAGCTCACTTTTCAGAAATTTATGTTCTTTGGAGTATGTACGGCACTTCCCCAAAGCAGGATTTTGTTTTAGGTACTTATTTTATGGGGGTGGGTGTGGCAATGGCATCGTTGTCAAATCATCCAGCTTTGCAAAATAAAATGCTAAGCAAAATAGGTCAAATGACGCTGGGAATATATGCTGTTCATTTTATCTATGTTGATCTTTTTAGAGGAATTGATGAAAATATTTATTCACCGTTCTGGGAAATGAGCTATGTAATGTTAGTGCTAGTGCTTTCGGTGCTGTCTTCAATATTACTTTCTAAGAATAAAATCACGAGGAAACTTGTCGTAGTAGAATCGGGTAGCCGGGGGTTTTTCTCCCCCGGCAGCCTGCCAAGGATGGCGTGAGCCGGTCTTGAATTTCTGCCATCCAAATAGTACTTGACAAAGCGTACGCAATGTCGTACGTATATGACATATATAAATTCTTAAGAGTTAGGGGGCAATTATGCCAACTTTGACAGCAACTGAAGCAAGATCAAAGCTTTATCGACTTATTGATGAAACAGCATCTTCCCACGAGCCAATTGTTATAACGAGCAAGCGTGGCAGGGCTGTACTTATTTCGGAGGACGATTGGCTATCCATACAGGAAACTCTCTATCTACTGAATATTCCTGGAATGCGCAAAACGATTCGTAAAGGTTTCGCCACACCAATTGACGAGTGTAAAGAGGATATTGACTGGTGAGTTGGCGAGTGGTTTTTACAAAGCAGGCTCAAAAAGACGCTAAGAAATTATCTTCTGCTGGTTTGCGGCCGAAGGCTGAACAATTGCTGGATATCCTGCGTGAAGATCCTTATCATACTCCTCCACCTTTTGAAAAGCTATTAGGCGATTTGTCTGGGGCCTATTCCCGCCGGATAAACATACAGCACCGATTGGTTTATCAAGTTTTTGATGATAAAAAAGTAGTTAAGGTAATTCGATTGTGGACAAGTGACTTTAATCGTTAGAAATTTATGAAAATGATGATGAAAAGATATTTGATTTTTTTAGCTCTTATGCTCTGGACTTTTATTTATATTTCGGGATGCGCTTTGTTTTACCCACCAAAAGGTGATAGATACTACTTCCCTGAACTATATCGCGGCTGGGTATGCGTACATTATAATATTGAAGGCGCCCCTCAGCTTCCCATTGAAGATGGTTATCTCGTACATAAAATACCAGAAAATGGTCTATTAGTTACATCCTCTGCGCCACGACTGGCTGAACCTCAACGTAGTGAGGACTATTACTACAGTAATAAAGGCGTTCGAAAAGCAAAAGAGCTACAGCATGGCGGCGGGTACACAAAACAACAAAAAGTAGGATTAAAAGAAGAAATTAAGCTCTATTTTTGGATAAGTTGTTGCGGGCATGTTAAATCTGATTATGATAACTATATAAAAAATCATACAGATATAGACTCAGACCCTAAATGTGGGAGATGGAATCAATAGAAATTTCTACCAGGCACTCCACCGGACGGTTAACGCCGCCGCTGAGTTTGGCGTCGGAATCTAAGACTTGCTTTCGACGAATACCTTTGCTAATACATTAACAAGAAAGAGGAATATGGTAATTACTTTTATAAAAAATATTCGAAGCAAACTGAAGAAGTTCGTGAAATCTGACAGGGTCACACCTGAAACATCGGAAACGGCTCTGGAACAAGGCAAAAATAAAGAATCCCGCGAGTTAGCTAATGAACCGACCGGGACGCCCCGGGAAAAAGATAAATCCCAGAGGAAACCCCGGCCCAAACGACGGCGGAGCAAAAAGCAGTTGCGCGTCGACGACACCTGGGATATTTCGCAATTCCAGGTTCCCCCGGCAGAAGGCAAAACAAGGTTCCATGATCTCGACCTGCCTGATGAAATCATGCATGCCGTCTTTGACCTCGGTTTTCAATATTGTACACCGATTCAGGCGGAAATCATGCCCAGCACCCTGGCGGGCAGGGATGCGGCCGGCCAGGCTCAAACCGGAACAGGGAAAACCGCGGCCTTTCTCATTTCGAACATTACGAACTCAATCCGCAACCCGATCGTAGGAAAAAGAAGGTCCGGCTCGCCGCGGTTTTTAATTATCGTCCCGACCCGGGAACTTGTACTTCAGGTCACCGAGGAGGCGGTCGCCCTCTCCAAATACCATAAAATCGGCATTGTTTCGATTTTCGGGGGCATGGATTACCAGAAACAAAAACGCCAGATTACGGAACGGCCTGTGGATATGATCGTGGCCACGCCCGGCAGACTGATCGATTTTTACGAGCATGGCGACATGCGTTTAGACAAGGTGGAATGCCTCGTCATTGACGAAGCAGACCGCATGCTGGATATGGGTTTCATTCCACAGGTGCGCCGCATTATCCGGGGCACTCCCCCCAAACAGAAGCGTCAAACGCTTCTTTTCAGCGCGACCCTCACGCCCGAGGTCACCCGTTTGTCCTCCCAGTGGACAACTGATCCCGTTATCGTTGCGATTGAACCCGAGCAGGTCGAGGTGGATACCGTGGATCAGATCATATACCTCGTAACCACCAGGGAAAAGACCGCCCTTGTCTACAATATCATTACCCGCCAGAACCTGAACCGGGTTCTGGTTTTCTGTAATCGGAAGGATGAAACCCGCAGACTGGCCGATGTCATGAGCCAATACAGAATCAATTGCGCCGTGCTTTCGGGTGACGTCCCCCAGAAAAAGCGCATCTCAACCCTGGAAAATTTCCGCGCGGGCAATATCCGTGTGCTCATCGCCACGGATGTCGCCGGACGCGGCCTTCATGTGGAAGGAATCAGCCATGTCATAAACTATACACTTCCTGATAATCCTGAAAATTATGTACACAGGATCGGCCGCACAGGACGGGCCGGCGCAACCGGCACCTCCGTCAGTTTCGCGTGTGAGGAGGATTCCTTTCAGATTCCGGCTATAGAAGAATTCATCGGGCACGAACTGCACTGTACCCAGCCTGACAAAGACTGGCTTACCCTGCCGCCGGGCGTCAAAAAATATAAACCTAAGAAGCGAAGACCGAGGCAACGAAAACAGTCGTATCCGGGGTAAAATCTTCCCCCTTGGAGACCCTTGCAAAACGTGACATTTTGCAAAGGTCTCCCTTGACACACAACCCTACTTCCGGCATACTCCCGCTTCCGAAAAAAGACCTTTGAAAAAATAAATTTCTACCCCTAAGAGGCTATAAGTTGAGCAAAAAACATCTAAAAGAAATCCAACGCCGCCGCACCTTCGGCATCATCAGCCATCCGGATGCGGGCAAGACCACCCTTACCGAGAAGCTGCTGCTGTTTGGCGGCGCCATCCAGATGGCCGGGGCGGTGAAATCGCGCAAAGCCGCCAAACACGCGGTCAGCGACTGGATGTCCATTGAAAAGGAGCGTGGAATTTCAGTCACGACTTCGGTGATGAAGTTCAATTACCGGGATTTTGAGATCAATCTGCTGGACACCCCTGGTCACCAGGATTTTTCCGAGGATACCTACCGGGTGCTGACCGCAGTGGACAGCGCTCTTATGGTGATTGACAGCGCCAAGGGGGTGGAGACACAGACCGAGAAACTGATGGAAGTGTGCCGGATGCGCAATACCCCAATCATAACCTTTATCAACAAACTTGACCGTGAGGGGATGGACCCGCTGGACATCCTTGCCGATATTGAGAATAAGCTGCAGGTTAAGTGCACGCCGCTTTCCTGGCCCATCGGCATGGGCAAAAGCTTCAAAGGTGTGTACAATATTTACCGTCGGCAACTGCACCTTTTTACACCCGGCCAGGATACCCGGCCGCAGGGCGGTATGGTTGTCAAGGACCTTGCCGACCCGATGCTTGACGAATTGCTGGGCCGGCAGGCGGACAAACTCCGGGAGGATATCGAGCTGCTGGAAGGGGCGTCCAATCCCTTTGAACATAAGGAATATTTAAAGGCGAGCCAAACCCCGGTATTTTTCGGCAGCGCCATCAACAATTTCGGCGTGAAGGAGTTGCTGGACGCTTTTGTCGAACTGGCGCCGGCGCCCGGTATCCGGTCCACCATGACCCGGCCGGTCTCCCCGGAAGAGGACTCCTTTTCAGGCTTTGCCTTTAAAATCCAAGCCAATATGAATCTGGCCCACCGGGACCGGATCGCATTTTTCCGTATCTGCTCAGGGAAATTTACCCGCGGTATGAAGGTACGTCACCACCGGCTCGGCAAAGAGATGACCCTGGCCAACGCCACTATCTTCATGGCCCAGGATCGCAACAATGTGGAGGAGGCCTATCCGGGCGATATTATCGGCATCCATAATCACGGCACCATCAAGATCGGCGATACCTTCACTGACAAGGAACAACTCAAGTTTACCGGTATTCCCAATTTCGCGCCCGAGCATTTCCGCAGAGTGCTGCTCAAGAACCCGTTCAAGGTCAAACAGCTTAACAAGGGCCTGTTACAGATGGCCGAAGAGGGAACCGTGCAAATATTCCGACCGATTACAGGCAGCGATTATATCCTGGGGGCGGTGGGAATGCTGCAGTTTGACGTGACCATGGCGCGGCTCAAGGCAGAATACGGGGTAGATGCGGTCTACGAAGGAGTGAATTATGCCACGGCCCGCTGGATAAGCTGTGATGATCGCAAGAAACTCGAAGAGTTTAAGGACAAAACCGCGGCCAACCTGGCCCTGGACGCCGAGGGACATCTGTCCTTTCTGGCGGCCAGCGAGTGGCGGCTATCCCACACCATGGAGCTTTTCCCGGATATTATCTTTCACAAGACCAGGGAATATAGTTGAGGTTAAAAAGAACAACAAACTATTTCTTTCCAAAGGAACGGTCAAAAAGGTCGGTTATTGCCTTCCGCCCATTATCTTCAAGGAATCTGGTGCCTGTGCCGGTGAAATGCTTATGCCCGATTGTGGGTTCATCTATCTCGGCCCAGTGATCTTTAGCCCAGGAAAACCATCTATCCTTATTCTGATCGAAGACAAATAGAGGTTTATTGCAAATTTTTGCGAATTCAGCTCCCCAGCCCGTGCCTCCTTTGACGGTATTATCATCTACCAGGGTGCCCACTACAAATATTTCTTGGCCGTTATTCACTTGATACCAGATGCTCTGCAGTATTTTACGAAACAGGGGGGTACGGGGATAGCTACGGTGCATCAGCTT
>JAFDAE010000529.1 GCA_019314005.1 Deltaproteobacteria bacterium
AACATGGGTTGGTGCGAAGATGAACGATGCTGGAATTATGAGACTAATGCAACCTGTTCAAGCACTACTGATTCTATAAATTGCGATTGGCAGGAAGATAGTATGAATGAAAATGGCGGCTACTGCTATGAACGAGGCTGCTGGTATTATGATAACAATAAGACAAGCTGCGAATCAAATAGCTGCTTATGGAATCCATCAAATGATGATAATTGTAGTTGTACATTGCCTAATTGTGATGTGGGCACACCAAATGGATGTAGTGATTTCAATGATAATCAGACAGGTTGTTTAGGTCATGCAGGAGATGGTTGTGAATGGAGAACTCCCGGATGGTGTAGTGATAGTGGCTGCTGGGACTATAATACTAACGCAACATGCAGTGCTGTTTCAGACTGTGAATGGGATGATTCAGGTGAATGTTACGAACAAGGGTGTTGGGAATACGGTACTCAAACAACTTGTCAAGCCGAAGCTGCAAGTGGTTGTGTCTGGGGTGGCTCTGGCTGGTGTTCCGAAGAAGGCTGCTGGAACTATAATACTCAACAAACATGTGATAACCAGACTCATTGCAATTGGAATGATTATGACCAATATTGTCAGGAACTGGATTGTATAATGGTAACTTAAGTTGTGCATGGGAAACATGGGAAGGATGTGAAGAAAGACAATGTTGGAACTATAAGAAGAACTCTACTTGTTCAGCAGATTCCGATTGTACCTGGGAAACTGAATGTTACGGAGATTATACTCTTGAATGCTGGCAGTATAATAGTGATCAAACTGGGTGTACATCAGCAGGTTGCTCCTGGACAGGCGAATGTTACCAACAAGGCTGCTGGAGTAAGGGGACCCACCTTGAATGTACTGGCTCAACCGATCTTACCGAAAGTTCTTCATGTGGCTGGGAAGAAAGCGGCAACTGCCAGGATATTGGCTGCTGGGATCACTATACTAACATAACTTGCCTGAATGCTTCCGGAATCGGTTGTGCATGGGACGCTGGAGGACAATACTGCTATGAACTGGGATGTCCTTCCTATATAAATTCCACTACTTGTCAGCAGGCATCCAGAGGATGTGCATGGAATGAAGAATCTAGTTATTGTTATGAAGAAGGCTGCTGGGACTATACTACTCAATCACAATGCCAGTCAAATAATGCAAGTGGTTGCGCATGGGATACTGAAGATGCATATTGCTATACAGAAGGCTGCTGGAGTTATGAAGATAGTGCTACATGCGATGCTAAATCTACTTGCGAATGGGAAGATAGCGGATGGTGTTATGATTTGAGCTGTTGGAACTATGTCGATATCACTAATTGTGAGAATCATACTACTTGCGAATGGGATACTACTTATGAATACTGCTATGAAAAAGGCTGCTGGGATTACACAGCAGAATCTGATTGTAACTCAACTGCAAAATGTAAGTGGGACACAAACGGGCAATACTGTTATGAACAAGGCTGTTGGAATTACGGTGATTCAACTAATTGTGATGCCGATTTGGAGTGTTACTGGAACGATGATGCCACAAGCGGATGGTGCCAGGAACAAGGCTGCTGGGATTATAATGACAGCGTAGATTGCTTAGCAAACGACTGTCGTTGGGATGATCAATGGAACTATTGTGAGGAACAAGGCTGCTGGACATATTCAGATAATAATAGCTGTGCAATTAATGGCACTAATTGCTTCTGGGATACAGGCTCAGGCGGATGGTGTTATAAAGAAGGCTGCTGGGATTATAATGGTCAGACTAGTTGCGAAGCGAACACTGATTGTTCATGGGACTCTACTTATGATTATTGCTATGAAAAAGGCTGCTGGCAATTTGATAATAATGAATCAGGATGTAATGACTCAGCATCATGTAATTGGAGATTAGATAATTGGGGATGGTGTGAGGAAGTAGGCTGCTGGAATTACTATAATGACCAAGCAAAATGTCAAAATACATCTGATAATCTAAATTGCAGTTGGAACGCTCCTTATTGTGAGGAGTTAGAATGCTGGTCTTTTGATGGTCAGGGTGCAGCTGCATGCGAAACTAATGATGTTGGATTAAACTGCACCTATAGTAACGGATGGTGTGATCCTTCAGCAGGAATATGCGATCAATACAATAATGATATGAAGGGATGCATGGACACGCATTATTGCTTCTATGACTTCAATACAGATCAATGTCAAGCACCAGCTGGTACAGATCAGGGATTCGTCGAAGAGATGGTAGAATTTAATCCAAAATGCTGGTTATTCGACAAATCACAGGATAACTGTACTAGTGTAACTGGCTGTCAATATGATGCTGGAGAAAGTTCATGTGATAACGCAGGAAAAGCTACAGATACAGTACAATGTGAGAACATAACTGATATGGGGATGTGCAATACAATTCCTGCATTATCTGCTTGCTGTAAATGGCGTGATGGAACATGCACAACAGATTATTCCAGTAATAGCTGTCATGATAAT
>JAFDAE010000530.1 GCA_019314005.1 Deltaproteobacteria bacterium
CCTTTTTCATTTACCACAGTATTGACGGCTTTTATTCTTTCGGCTAATGGATCTAATCCGTCTAGTAGATTAATGATGACAAATTTATGGGGCATGGTTACGTTAAAGCCTATGGCGTTAAGCGCACGCAAACCACCTACTGCCTTAGCTAGCTTATTTTCTTTAACGTCGAGGGCAAGGTAGACGTAATTTAATCCCAGTTCTTTAAAAGAGGCATTTTGTATCACTGGAGATATAGAATGACTTACGGGATGACCCAAGAGACAACAAAGGGTTGTACTAGAGTTAATTACCATCTATAACCTCGTATATTCTATTTAATTGCTTGACCGATAATTGTCCTACTGCAGATTCAGCTCCGGTTTTTACAGAAGCATAACTAAAAGCGCCCCCCACTAGGGGGCTGAGTAGGCGGCTTAACTTGCCTTCCTCCCCCATAGCGAAAGAAACCAGTGTATTACTAGGAAAAAGTCGTATTAATTCCAGCATCGTAAAATTGTCCTCCATCCTAACGGCGGTAGTCACAACTTTGCAGATATCAGCGCCAGCTTTAATCTGTTTCTCTACGATTTTAGTAAGGTGTGGCAGGGGAGGAGTAGTACGGAGATTGTGGCTTGATATTATGCAGCGGGTATAGCGCTTGAAACGCTCTACTACCACCGCTAGTCTTTTTGTCCTAAGCTCTATATCTATGAAGGCGGCGCCCATTTCAGCTGCCTTAGAGAGTTCTTGTAGGCGACTTTTTTCATTGCCATTCCAGAGGCCACCTTCAGAAATCGGGCGGTTAGTAGCTATCCATGGCTTGGATAGTTTTTTAACCAGCTTCAACCAGCCGCTTCCTATCATATCTATGCGCAACTCGAAAAGATCCGCCAGAGGTGTAGCAGTAGCTATTCCCTTCTCGTCTTCTGTGGTAATAACGGCGCAGATTTTTAGATTAGTCATAGTTTACCTTTTAAGACGTCTTCTAGCAGGGTATGTTCGATTGCATCACTGACGAAGGTTTCACCTATTTTAGTTGGTAAGACGAATTTAATCTTGCCGTCTATTATTTTCTTATCATGGAGCATAGCCTGTAGAATTGCCTCATGGCCGTTGGTCGGCATTTTAGTGGATAAACCGGCGGCTCCTAATAGATTTTGTATCCGCTCAAGATCACCGGAAGAGAGAAGCCCCATTCTATTAGAGACAATAGCTGCACCCATCATGCCAATAGCGACAGCTTCACCATGAGCAATCTGGAAATGGGAAGCCGTTTCGATACCATGGCCGATAGTATGCCCGAAGTTAAGAATATTTCTTATCCCTCTGTCCATTTCGTCTTCCATTACAACCTCGGCTTTTATAGCAGTAGTACGAAATATACTTTCCATCAGGGCTTCGTTTTCAAGCGCTTTTATTTTACCGAGATTGGTTTCCAGATAGGAGAAGAAGTCACTGTCTTTGACAATAGCGCTTTTTATTATTTCCGCTAGACCATTGGATAACTCTCGTGGCGGTAGTGTCATAATGGTAGAGATATCGCTCAAGACAAGAGAAGGTTGGTAGAAGGTACCAATACTGTTTTTTAGTTTGCCGTGGTTTACAGCAACTTTACCCCCGATACTAGAGTCTACCTGAGCGACTAGGGTAGTTGGCAGTTGAATAAGAGGCATGCCGCGCTGATAAGTAGCGGCTACAAAACCGGCTAAATCTCCGATAATACCACCACCCAATGCTAGTATGGGAGTGCTGCGCTCAGCGTGGAAATCATTTAAACTGTGGTAGAGCCTACCAGCGGTATCCAATGTCTTGGAATCTTCCCCTGCTCTTATCTCTATAACAGAAACGGAGAAACCCGCTTTATCAAGGCTACTGACAAGTTTACTGCCATAGAGATGGTTAACATCAGGATTGGTGATGAGTACTAGCTTATCGCCAAAACCAAGATCCTTGAGATAGTCACCGGATACATCAAGCAGTCCTGAGGCTATTTATAGTGTACTTCAATCATTAATCCATCAGCACCAGCAGCAATGGCGGAGAGGCTCATACTTCTTATTAGGTCGCGCCTGCCGGCGGCGTGGCTGGGATCTACTATGACAGGCAGAAAGGTTTCCTTGTGAATGACAGGAACTGCTGAGATATCCAAGTTATAGCGGGTAAAATTCTTTCCCTTTCCTACTGGTACAATGCCACGCTCACAGAGTAAGATATCCTTATTGCCACCGACGGCGATATATTCAGCGAAGCTTAAAAACTCTTCTACACTAGCCCCGAAGTGCCGCTTATAAAGGACGGGCTTCTTCTTAAGGGAGACGGCGCTTAGTAAGTCTTGATCGTACATATTGCGTGATCCCACCTGAAGAATATCGACGTATTCGGCCACCAGATCAACCTGTTTCTCGCCGCGTACCTCGGTCATCACTGGCATACTGTACATATCACCTGCTTCTTTTAGCCAGGAGAGTGCTTGGCGGGCTTCTTTATCCCCTGAAGAACCCAAACCCTGGAAGGAATGAACTGAGCTTCTTGGTTTAAAGATACCCCCTCTTAAAATATG
>JAFDAE010000117.1 GCA_019314005.1 Deltaproteobacteria bacterium
GCCGGTATCAAGAAAGGCCTGTAAAACAGCATTACCAAAAGTGCCTGTGCCGCCGGTTATAAGAAGTGTTTTGTCTTTAAACATCTTTAGTTGCTCCCCTATTCGTTTTAGCCACTTCAGCCAAGAATGAGAATGTTTCCCTTGCACACTGCTTCCAGGAATATTCCCCCGTGCGATCATAAGCCTCTTGAGCAAGCCTGGCCCTCAAGCCATGATCTTTCAACAGCATAGTAAGTGCATCTGCAATCTGATCTGGATATTCAGGATCAAAATAAACACCTGCATTCCCAAGCACTTCCGGCATGGGGCCGCGATTGGAGCAAGCAATGGGCAATCCGGACGCCATTGCCTCTAACAAAATATTCGGCATATTTTCGCAACTTGAAGCGAAAATAAAGGCATCTGCATTATGATAGATTTCAGGAAGCGCATTATATGGTACGAAACCTTTGTCGGTCATGAAAACGCCATTAGTGTCTACACGTTCAACCGTGTTTTTAAATCTGCGCATGGCCTGCAGATAAAAAGACCCGACAAAATCAATAGCGACAGGAAAACCTTTTTGTCTCAAGACCGCCACAGCCTCCGCCACATGCCACTGGTGTTTGTAAACATCCACAATAGAGACATAGAGTAGGCGAAAAGGGTTGGTCGGCGAATAAGAATCAAGCGGCTTCTGGTTTCTGGGCGGCAAGAAAAAATCTTTGCTAATACCGTGTGGCACGATTGCTGTTTGTAGCGGTTTTTTTTTCAATTGTGAACAAACGGTTTTCTTAGAAAAAAAAAAAAAAAAGATAAGCCCATCCGCTCTTTGAAAACTCATCCCTTGGACAATATTGAGCAACTTAAATCTCATCCTCATTGAAACAGCTTCATACCTTGCAGCCTCTTTAGGCTCAAACGGCAATAAATTCTGTGACATAGTTACCGCCGGCAAGGTTATATGATTAGGCAAGGTTCCTCCAGGAGAAAAAAGAAGATCACACTGATTTTGTTTTAATAATTTAGGCATCACAAATTGTTGCCAATAGATCCGCCAAGGCAAACTCCGGTCAAGAATCGGTAGATGAGCTTTTTCCAGCCATTCTTGATCGTATAAACTGGAAAGGGTGTTTGCGCTGCCCCATGCTATAACGCGCTTGAAGCCAAAATCAACGGGTCTGGCATGTCTCAAAACTTCAAAAATATGAGTAATTCCTCCGCCAGCACGGATATTTGATAAATCAATTCCAAGTATCATTCAAAATATTCCCTGTATACACTCAAAATCTCCCCTGCCCGATCCGTCACCTCATGTCCATCCCGCAGCAATCGCTCATACCCTGCCTGGGCTATCTTTTCCCGTTTATCATTATGCTTTAGATAATATCTGATCTTGTCAAGCATCTCTTCTTTGTCACGGAAATATTCCGCCTCCACCCCTTGTTTAAACATGGAATCAAGATCATCCGTGTATTGACTGAGCATAAAGGTTTTTGCAGCGGAAATTTCAAAACAACGGCGAGTGTATGTGTCATTATTGAGTTTTGATAAAAAAACAAGGGCAATTTTAGTGCTGTTCAGGGCAAGGTTGTAATCATTAGTTAAATATGGAATTGTTTCTAATTTGCTTATGAAATACTGATAATATTGAGAGCATTCCCATTCTGGCCCAAAAAGCTTAAATTTGATCCCTGAGTCTAACACTCCTTTTATATAATCATCACGCCCATCATTTTCATAATGTCCTGCAAAAATTACATCAGTCTTATATTTTTGTGTTTGCAGATCCGAAACCGGATAATTTTTTTCTTTTATAAAGTAGGAGCGCAACAGACTTACATTACTATATCTCAGCTTTTTATATTCCAGTATATTTTTTTGTCTGTAAGCAAATATCCAATCATAGACGGAAATGGCTCTTAAATAATGACGACTCAAAAAAGCAGGATATAGTTTTGAGAATGGGTCATCATTATTATATCCAGCGATTATTATTTTCGGATAAAAGTTTTTAACCTTCCGAATTGTCTTTGCCCAAATATGAGTACCACGATATATAAATATAAATTGCGGATTAACTTCTGCTACTTTTTTTAAAAAATCTCTATTTATTTTATTTATAGATGGCCCTACTATAAATTTTCTTTGAAATTTATAAAAAACATCACGGAGCATATACTTCAATGATTGATTTGGACTTATCTTAAAATATTGATGCCAGGAAAAGCGAAACGTTTCATGACCAAGTTTTTTAAAAGCCTGGTAAACAGGTTCTTCATGTATTTGAGAATGCCAATCTCCAACTACTATTATTTTCATAAGCTACTTTGTAAAATCAATTATTCCCTTATTGATCTTGAAATTCTTACCGCAAGCAGTGCATATAATTTTTTCTGGGGTCATCGTCAGATTATCGGTTCCGCACTCCAAGCAACGACACATTTTTATTATATCGATATTTTTATTTCTTTTGTTCTGCGAAAATGCCCTTCTGATAAGCGCTAATACCGAGTGTTTCAAAAGTGCCTTCATGCTTATCTTGAGATCATTTTTTTCAGTACTCGATTGAGGGGGGGACCAATTAAATTGATATTCTGGATTCAGTATTTTGTATTTAATCCCTCCACTTTTATTCTCCCAATAATATCGAACATGAAAACGAAAAGGAAATTTTGATACCCACTTAGGAAAAACAGCGCCTGCTTTGTTTGTAAAAAGATTTCTGACTTCTTTATCCTGACAATAACTTTGCTTCTTTCTTATCAACAAGACGTCTTCTTTATCAGTAATCTCAAGCCGATGATCAAGGTAACAGGTTAATCGTTCCATAAATGCATCTGGCACTTCGATATAACCAGATTTGGCTACTCTTTGGAGCTCACTTAAAAATTGTTCGGGGGCTTCTGAATGTTCCAACACATGAGATGCAATTACAAAATCAAAAGAATTATTCTTGAACGGTAATTTTTCAACGTAAGCCAAACAAATTGGGCGGTCACAAATTAAAGGAGCAAAATGTCTTTCCCGCGTATCAAGATATGCGTCACATAACACATTTGAACGGAAATACGGACTACCGCCACTTCCGACCTCAAGAACCAAGGCATTCTTATCAACTGGACAATGTAAGCGCCGCAGAGACCAGGCCACTGAATCAAGCCGGAAGAATCTGAAGATTTTCATCAAAAAACTTTCTTTATTCACGAATTAACCTCTTTGGTAATAACCGCCCTACTTAACGGCCATATCGTTTTTTACAGATCGGGAGTTCTACCAACTTTCCTTTTTATTAACCTGATGACTTTATCGCAGATATGTTCTCCTAAAACTATCAGACCGATTAGGTAGATGTAATAATATGGGCTATTGTTTATGCGAATTTCCTGATTTAATATTGTTGCATAAGACCAAAACGCCATCAGCCCCTTTTTACGCTGAATAGAAAGGACAGGATAAGAGTATTTAGAAAATTCCTTCCTGATGTATTGAGTAGAATTCAAACCATATTGTTGATCTATGTATTCTGTGATTTTAAAAAAACCTTTCATGAAATTTATGGAGTTATCCACTGTAATTGTATTGGGTGTATAAAGAGAACTTTCAGATTCAGATGATCCGAAAAAAGGGGTTCCGCTTTTATCTTGAGCAGTCAGCGATATATCACAAAAGGCAGAAGAATATTTCAATGTAATTTCAGCAAGGATATAAAGTTGAAACAGCAATGTTCCATCAAAATAATCAACAAGATAATCCAGGCTGTATTCTCTCTTAAAGGTAAAGCCGGAGATAAAAACACTTTTACGAAATAAGGATAGATATGCATATTCTCCTTTTTCAAAGAATATGCTTTCAGGATAATATTTAAACAATTCTTGAGTTCCGTTCTCATGTATAAGAAGATGTGTTTTTAAAATATATCCTAATTCACGATGACCTTTCAAAAAACCAATAAACTTATCCAATGCTTCTGGAACAAACCAGTCATCATCACCCATTAAAATAATATATTCACCGGAAGCCTTTTGTATAAGCTCCCGCAAATTCTTATCATAACCTAAGTTTTTTTCATTTTCGTAATATTTAACATTGTAATCTGAGTGATTCGAATACTCCATAACTTTTGCGCTAATCTCAGGGCGACGCGGACTCATATCTTCACATACAATTATCTCAATTTCATTACGAGATGAAGCATCAATAGATTTTAAAAGCCGATATATTTCATCCGGCCTATTATAACTCGGTATGCATATAGAAATGAATGGTTCTTTTTCTTTGTTCAAAACACATCTCCTTTAAAATGCGCAAGAACATATGCGCCATTTATGATTTGATATCTCAAGGTAAATTCAGATGCGTTTCGTGCCGGAATGTTGTTCAAGGTATCTGATAAAGATCCGTCTAAAATGTCATTAGCATGCAGGTAATCAACAGCTTTTCTCAAATCTCCACGATGATATTTTCTTAAATTATACCCGTGAGTTTCGGTCTGATATGGATTTAAAAAAAGCATCTTGTCATTTAACAAATTTGCTGAAATATAATTTACGAAATTAACCAGTTTGAAATAGGAAAAACGCAACGGCCGTTTTAAACCTTCTTCACCAAATAATGATCCAATAGTTTTTATATTGCTCAAGGATGGAAAGTATGTTTTTAACATATCAATCGAACCCAACTTGCGATGCCGGAATTTATTAGAAATTGTAAAATAAAAATCTGTAATCTCTGGTTCTGTAAATGGCAATACGATGTCTCCATATTCGCGAAAAATATCAGAACCCAACAAATGGAATTTATTATTTCGTTCAATTAGATATATATATTCTTCAATAGAAGATATTGTGCTCATATCTCTCCATTCAAGAAAATCTTTATAAAGTTCATTTTTTATAGCTTCTGAAACACTCGACGGCATAGCTACTTTACTGCTCCAGACCTTCAAGATGTTATGGGGTGGACAGTCATCAAAAGAATCCCGCTTATCATCATGTTGTTTAGCATCAAAACCCATTATCCCATCTGAATACGCAGAAGAACATATACTATCAACATGATCAAACCGTTGGCTTACAAAATCAAACAAGTGGCAATTTTGAATCGAAATACAGCCACCTGTTATCTCGGTAAGCGGTTTAAGATTTTTCGTATAAGAATCTTTGGTTAATTTATGAAAAGTTGGCGACCTTAAACCTAAAGCCGATGTTACCTGTTTAGCATAAGAATATTCCAAAATCTTACTATCAAATCCGTATGTTATCGAATGAATATTGTTCTTTGGCAGATGCCTTGCCATAAACGCTGCCATCAGGCGAGAATCCACACCACCACTAATAGGCAATAGATATTGTTTGTCCTTGTCTAACTTGGCAAAAACCTGATCAAACCGTTCAAAACTCTCTTTTAGGAAATCCTCTTTTAAAAATCCCCTTTTCTTTTCATAATTGATGTGCCAGTATCTGTTAATAGAATATCTCAAATTTGGTGCTATCTTAACATACGAGCCGCAAGGTATTTGTAAAATATTGGAGAATAGGCTTTTTGACCCAAGTGTGCTTTCATAAAGAAGTGTTTCCCAAAAACCGATTTTATCTATATTTAAATCGTTCCAATATTCTTTAATTAAATAGAATCTATTAAACAGAATAAGCTGATTGTTTTTTTTATCATCAAACATAAAAAGAGGGAATGTGCCTAACCTATCACGATAAATCAGTAGGCAACCATTTTCATCAAATCCATATAAATAACCAAAACTGCTGTTTAACGTCTTCTCAACACTACTACCAGTTTTGAGCCGACCATCGCCCATATAAACAACAGAACTTAAAGGCTTAAGCTCACCAAGGTTCTGCTTTTTAAATCCCTTATATTCCGGCTCAAGAGACAGTCCTTCATCCCCTTTTTTTATTTTTATCAGAATGTTGTACATAGTCAAATCACTCCTGCATCATATTGACATACCCAAATATTCAAACAACACACTGAATCTCTTTCCCCATGTATGCTCTTTTTCTGCCCGCAAGCGGCCTGCACTGGCAATTGCTTCTGCCTCATCAGGGTGGCTAAGGTAATAAACAACTTTTTCAACGCATTCTTTTGGTGTCCTGTAGGTCTCTATCTCTTTTCCAATAACAAACAGATTTTCAAGGTCGGGATTATGGTGCGTTAAATAGAGGCTTCCTGACATTGGCACGTCAAAATCCCTCATCTTCAGAGAATAAAAATCAGTACAATGACCAATCGTTCCAATTCCAAGAATAATCCTTGACTGAGCAAAGAGTTCAGGGACTTCCTCAATCGCAATACGCCCGTTTGCCCACTTATTACCGTATGCGGCAACCTTTACGCCGCTTGCTTCAATAGCTTTTGCAATCTTTTTACGTATACCATAACACGCACCCACAAAGCAAACATCATGCGTTTTCGGCAGCTCCGGCATTGGATGAAAAATATCAGGATCGCTTGCCTCAGGAAAAAACAGGGCGGGACAACTTTCTTTTAAATACCACGCCGTACATTCAGGTGCAGCAGTTAAGGATAGGTCAATATCAGGAATTAAAGCGGATGTTCCGCTCCATGTACTGTTAATCTTTACACCCCAGTATTGATGCCGATCATCCATGGCAATATTTATTATCACCGTGCCAAAGGCATCCCTTATCTTTGATAAAACTGCCCCATCAATAAGACTTCCCCAAGTCTGCGCTATAAGAATATCGGGAAGATTCTCTTCTGCGTTTAATCGTTGGACTATCTCCCACAACCTTATGCCATT
>JAFDAE010000531.1 GCA_019314005.1 Deltaproteobacteria bacterium
ATAATATTGTTAAGCGGAAAAATATCTTCTGGTTTAAACTTTTGGAGAAAGAGGCCTTTTTTTCAGCAAGGCATTCATGGAAACAGTGAGAACAACTCGCAACTCGCGGTTTCAGTAATTCCTTTTTGTGCAGGAATCATCTCAACCGGGATATGTATGAGAGCGTTTGTGCCTTCCTCAACCGGCACGGTGGAACTATTTTGCTTGGTGTTCAGGATTCCGGCGAAGTTACCCCCGAAGTCACCCCCGAAGTCAAAAAGATGCTTTCCATTATGCGCAGATGCAGAATATCACGGACGGTCTCATTGAAAGTGCAGATGCCTTCAGTTTTTTTAGGTGCTTCCATAGGTTGACGGTTTCTTTGCTGTATTGTTTTTGAAAGTCCTGTGTCTTGAGGGTTGAGATCGTGTTTATGTAATTTTCGGAAAGCTCCTGAAGATTGGAACCACGGAACTGTATCTTTAAACTCAATTCTCCAAGGCCTTGACATGTTTTTTATATAGCAAACTGATATTTTTTACAAAAAAATATTCCCCCTTGAGTTTTTGGCTAAAATCAGACATATTGTTACCACTTGAAAACAAGTGAGAACTCTTTGTCTGGAGCCAAAACGTCATCGAACAAGTGAGCAGAGGTATCTATCGGCTGGTGGAACTGCCTCCGATCAGTAATCCCGATCTGGTTACGGTGAGCCTTCGCTTTCCGAACATCGTCATCTGTCTTGTCTCCGCGCTGGCCTATCATGACATCACGACTCAGATTCCGCATCATGTTTCCGTAGCGGTACCAAGAGACTCACGGATGCCTTCACTCGACTATCCTCCCATCCATGCCCACAGATTCTCTAAAGAAGCATACAAATCCGGCATCGAGAAGCATCGGATTGATGGAGTGCATGTCAAAATCTACGGCCCCGAGAAAACCTTGGCCGACTGCTTCAAGTTTCGCAATAAGATCGGAATGGACGTAGTGCTGGAAGCACTGAAACTCTATAAGACACGAAAGAAGTTCGACCTCGGCGAACTGCTCAAATACGCCAGGATCTGCCGGGTCGAAAAGGTGATGCGGCCATACCTGGAGGCGACGGTATGAAGTCTCCCAAAAACATCCCCGCGTCCGTCCGGCAACGCATCCTTAACCGCGCCAGGAGCGACCGACGGCCATTCAACGAGTTGCTTCAATACTACGCCATGGAGCGATTTCTCTACCGGCTATCCCAATCCGCTTACGCCGACCGATTTATTCTCAAGGGAGCTTTGATGCTGAGAGTCTGGCGTTCACCGGAACTTCGTTCGACCATGGACATCGACATGATGGGAAGAACGAGTAACAAGGAAGCCGACATCATCGCACAAATCCGGGACATCTTGTCCATGGACATGGAAGCGGACGGACTTGCCTTCGATGCTGATTCCATTCAGACCGAGCGGATCACCGAAGATGCTGATTATGAGGGGATCAGGATTCGGTTCCGGGGCGCACTGGACTCTGCGAGGATCAATATGCAGGTCGATATCGGCTTCGGCGACGTCGTGTATCCGGAACCTGAAGAATCGGAGCTTCCGACCATGCTGGATTTACCTGCGCCACGACTGCTCTGCTACAGCAGAGAGAGCGTTATAGCGGAAAAGTTCGAAACCATGGTCAAACTGGGTGTGTTGAACAGCCGGATGAAGGATTTCTACGACATCTGGTTGTTGTCCAGGCAATTCGATTTTGATGGAGCCAAACTGGCCGAGGCCATTCGTCTGACCTTTGAAAGGCGTGGCACGCCACTGCCTACGAAAATCGAGGCCTTCACGGAACCTTTTATCGATGCGAAACAAATCCAGTGGACAACGTTCTGGAAAAGACTCCAACAGAATCAAGTTCCTGTTTCATTCAGGGAAGTCACAACTGCGGTGGATGGATTTCTCGCGCTGGTTATCGCGGCTATTTCCTCCGGTAAACCATGTCCCACAAACTGGATGGCATCCGGCCCTTGGTCCTGAGCCGATTGACCCCATCAAGAAGAATACCCTCAATCATTTTTCACCCGCACAGCCAACATCAAAGGTTTGAAAGACTCTCCTATTCATCAGGAAGCAAAGAATTTGTACAGGGAACTCAGCACAGCCCTGGGCGTTCAAAAACAGAGCCATTAAAACGATTCTCACCTAACTTCTGCTTGCTCTACCAATACTGATTTTGCTAAATGACAGTAGCTTAATTGTCAAACATTAATTCACAATTCAATCTTTGACCCTTATGTTGCGAGTTTCTCTAACCTACTGAATTAACAAAATTTAAGACCAAAATTCAAACAATTCCATATTCCTTTATATAACAAGATGTTACGCTTATCAATAGG
>JAFDAE010000009.1 GCA_019314005.1 Deltaproteobacteria bacterium
ACCGCAGAATATCGAACAAGGAATTATGAATGATGAAATAAATGATAAAGAACAAACCTTCGTAATTCGAAATTCCTTGTTCGATATTCGGATTTCGGATTTATTTAGGGCACAGCCACATACCATACCCAAAAAACCAAAGTCTTTTTCTGAAAGTCTATATTATGACCTTACTGATACTTCCAACACCGCACTCTATGTCCTCCACCCAGGTCAACCATATCAGGCAAATCTTCGCATGCTTCGAACCTGTCCGGGCAGCGATCCTTGAAACGACATCCCGGGGGAAGGGCTATAAGATTTGGTACGTTACCAGGGATTGTAGATAGACGCCGACCCTTCTTTTCAGGCGTCATCATCGGGATCGATGCCAAAAGTCCTTTTGTATAGGGATGGGACGGATTCTCAAAGAGCCCCTTTATTGTATTTTCTTCCATCACCTGGCCGGCATACATAACGAGTATATTATCCGCAATCTCGGCCACCACTCCAAGATTGTGTGTAATCATTATAACCGACATTCGATGTTGTTCCTGAAGGGACCTTAAAAGAGCCAATATCTGGGCCTGTATGGTTACGTCGAGCGCTGTGGTGGGCTCGTCCGCTATAATCAACCGGGGCTCACACGAAAGGGCCATGGCAATCATTACCCGCTGGCGCATACCCCCGCTGAGCTGATGAGGATATTCCCTAATTCGTCGGCGGGGATCCGGAATCCCCACCTGCTGCAACATTGCCTCGGAAACCTCCAGGGCTTCTTTTCGGGTTACCTCCCTATGCAGGAGAATCACCTCGGCGATCTGGTCGCCTACAGTCAAAACCGGATTCAGGGATGTCATGGGATCTTGGAAAATCATGCTGATCGCATTTCCCCTAATGTCTTGCATTTCTCTTTCGCTCAATGTCAAAAGGTCCGTACCATCAAACAATATTGTGCCTGATATGATCCTTCCGGACGGCTGTGGTAAAAGACGCATAATAGAAAGCGCTGTGACACTCTTCCCGCATCCTGATTCTCCCACGATCCCGATCGTCTTTCCGGACTCCACAGAGAAACTAACCCCATCCACAGCGCGAACAACACCTCGATCCGTATAAAATGAGGTACTTAATTCTGTAACATCCAGCAAGTTCATATCTTGTCTTAAATCTGATGGACTCGTAAAAAGTCTTGAGTTTAATAACGGATGGCTAAGTAAAAAGGTCAATCTACAAGGCGTAGTAGATTTTCAGGTATGAAGGCATACATATGGTATGTCGAATGCCTGAAAAACTACTACAACGCAGTAGATTGGACTTTTTACGACGCCATCAAGCCTTGCCGCAACAACTTCCCGGGATACATCCGGACTGCCCCGGAGTTCCGCCGCAGCATGCTGTATCACCGGGCCCCGGCATACTGCTTTTCTGGGAACCTGTAAGACTGGAAGAGGTAGAAATCACTTTATTAATATTCGCACTTCCACAAGCCTCACAAACAACTTCTGTTCCATCTCCAAACACTATCTTCTCAGTAATATGTCCACATCCTTCACATTCGAATTCAAAAATCGGCATAAACCCTCCATCTGTCATCTGTCATCTGTCATCTGTCATCTGTCATCTGTCATCTGTCATCTGTCATCTGTCATCTGTCATCTGTCATCTGTCATCTGTCATCTGTCATCTGTCATCTGTCAAATGATAAATGGAAATCCTATCCTTTTTCCCCTTGACACCTGATGCCATAAGTTATTCAATACCTAATAGGTTTTCCTTGCTGAACCGTAATTTTTTCAACGTAGTATAGGAGTCTCACATGCCTGAAACGCCCATAATTCCTTCGTACCAAGAGAAGATAGAAACCATCAAGGACTTATTGATTCATGATAAGGCGTTGGGACTGTTGTTAATAGATACGTCAAGGATAAGAGCCATCGAACATAAACATGGGAGAAAGGTATACAGCAGCGTGCTTAGGGAGCTGTCCGAACTTATACTAAGCATGGCGGGATCAGTTATCAGAAAAGATGACCTCATTACCATAAACCATCAAGAAGGAGACCAATTTTTAATTTTTCTTTCCGAAAAGAGACAAGAAAAAAAGTTTCATGCGGGCACCGTAGAAAATCTCTGTGAACGGCTGACAGATTATATCAACTCTACTCTATATAAAATTCTACCCCATGACTTCACAGACCGTCACAGGATCAATATCGGCTATGCCATAACAATTCACAATCCTCTCATCCAGGAAGAAAGGATGATCCAAAAACTAATCGACGACGCGCAACTAATGGCTAAGTATAGAGATTTCAGAAGCCTGATGAGGACAAAGGAAAACATACAGGAAATTATTATAAAGGAAGAGCGGTATACTCTTTTTCAGCCTATTGTAGACCTCAAAGAACGCCGTATTATTGGATATGAAGCGCTTACAAGAGGTCCTAAAAATACTATTTATGAAAATCCGAGTTCACTACTGCGCCTTGCAGAGGATTCAGATTTACTCTTTAACGTGGACTGCCTTTGCAGAAAAACGGCGTTGAACTCCGCCAAAAATCTTCCTGTTGATACACACCTCTTTCTCAATATTGTCCCATTTTCAATTCACGATCCGGAATTTAGAGGAGACAAATTAATCTCGTCCCTTAAAGAGGTCAATGTCGATCCTAATAAAATTGTTATGGAAATCACCGAAAAACAGGCTGTTAAGGATTATCATCTCCTTTATGAAGCAACCCAACATCTTAAAGACATAGGTTTTGCCATTGCCATAGATGATGTTGGTACAGGTTATTCAAACCTCCAATCCCTGGTTGAATTAAAACCGAATTTTATCAAGATAGATATATCTATAGTCCGAAACGTAGACAAGGAACGGGCAAAGGAAGACCTGATCAGGTCTTTTCTGGTGCTTGCGCAAACATTGAATGCAAAGGTTATAGGAGAAGGGATAGAGACCAAAGAAGAGCTGGACAAATTAACGGAACTGGGTATCGATTGTGGGCAGGGCTTCTACTTTGCAAAACCGGGGCCCCCCTTCCCCAAAATAAGTATTTGACTCAACCCCAGCTATTCCTTATAAGAATTTGTTCTGAGACCTTTCATTGTGGCAACATTATAATTGATCACATTTAGAGGAAGTTGCATGACCAAAAAACATCTAAAAAAAATAAAAGTATCAGACGAAATAACGCTTGACGTATGCGATCTTTCCCGCGTAGCAGCGGGTGACCGGTGCTTTGTCCAAATCGTAATTTTCACGGATGTGCCGATAAAAAAAGAGCACTTCAATACAATACAGGACCCTGATGCCGCTTTTGATAAAGCGCAAAAAATATTCGGACCAACCATCCGCTATGAATACAAAAGAGAGCGAATTTTTATTGATACAAAGGTTAAGGACAAGGTCTTCAAGGAGCTACTGACAATCTTTAAAAAGGATGTCCTTCCATATATATCAAGGCCTGATTTTTTCAAAAAATTCGTAGTATCAAAATATAAAAATTCGAAATCCCTCAATTCCTCAATCCCCAAATCCCTCAATCGATCATAACAGGCTCTCTCAAAATTATATCAACCGCCTCACGGGCTGTGCGGCTAATTTCCGGATACACATTTTTCAAAGACGCTATCTGCCGTAAATTGTCTGCTGTCCGGAATACCAGCATGGCAAGGTCTCCATCAGTTACTCCAAATAGTTCCGACACCTTTTCCCACGGCATGCCGCTTGCCCATGAGTATATAGCAGCCGTTGCCCAGAAAGGGATAGATCTTACCGTAAAACCCCGCACTTTTTTCCGTTCTGCCAGAGGTGTAAGCGCCTCAACCATCTTATCAAAAGCCCGGAACACGCTATTCGGGACAATAGCTCGATCGACGTATGTTTCTATCTCCCTATCATAGACAAAAGGGGCCACTAATGCGGCAAAAGATGCTGGATCTGTTTCCGGGAAAACCCCAAGCCTCAGCCCTTCGGCTATCATCAATGGCTGGTCCAGTCTCAATTGCGAGGTCCACATGCCATCTTCGGTAAGCTGGTCGTTGCCGCCGACAAATCCTTCTTCTTTTAAAAACTCAAGATGTCTTTGGAAATCGTTCCACAATCTCACGCGCACGGCGTTTATGGAATCAGACATGTAGAGAACATCATCGATCAGCTTTGTTATATGGCTCTTGCCTCTCTTGTGGCACAGTTTGTAGTGTGCGCATTGGTTACAAACCAGCTTGGCTAACTCGTCTTCAAGACAGCGCACGCGATCAGTCAATGGCTTAAGATTTAAATGCTCTTTCTCCCCCAATTGGAAATAAAAGAAAACCGGCTACACAATTCATAGGGATCTCGCGATTCAGGCAACGGCAGAATTGTATCAAAGATCCTTCCGACTTTTTCCAGTGTGATTTTCCTCAACTTTGGCCGTCTACGATGGGAACCGCTCCTCATGAGACAGCACAAGTATCCGTCCTCTTTCTTTGCCGGCCATCTAATTACACAGTACAGGCGTTTTTTCTTATCCAGAAACAATCTTCCCGGCACGAGAGCGCCTTCCTTGCCAAGCCAGGTCCTCATATGTCTAACTTGTCTATTCAGACCCCGCAACTCCGTGTGTAACATCCTTCTTTTCCTGATCAAATCGATTCCTGTTGATGAGCTGTCACACACTCTTTCCGGCAAAAAATCAGCAAGCGCTTCGAGTGCCTTATGAAATCGATTCTCAATCCCTTTCTGCTGTCTTTCGATGTTCAGATATGTGGCAAAAGACATCTCAAAAACATCCTTCACATCCTCAGGGGTATGTGACAAGAGAAGATTTAGGACCATGGAAAAATTAACGGTAATCTGGCTAAAAATCGGCTCTGGAGGAGCTCCAAGGAGCTTGTTTACCAGCCGGACATCCATAAACTTACCCGGCACGGCCAGCGAAAAACCGATATTGTCCATCCCCCTTCGCCCAGCCCGGCCGGTCATCTGGTGAAACTCAGTAGCATCCAAGGGTACAAATTCGTGGCCGTTGAACCGGTCTGAATTGAAAAATACTACAGTACGGGCCGGAAAATTGACCCCTGCCGCCACAGTAGAAGTCGCGAATACCGCGTCAAGAAGGCCTTCGGTCATAAGCTTTTCCGTAAAAAGTTTCCATCCCGGGAGCTGTCCGGCGTGATGTGCTGCCACCCTCGCCTTCCTGATGCATGAAAGCTGTTTGTGGTCTCTTAGGTACGGATATTTAGCTAAAAGCTCCTCTGTTCTGTGCTCCAACCGTGCGTCCAGATCAGGGGAACTTCCGGCATACCCGCAAAGATCCAACGCAGCATTACAGTCTGCTCTTGACTTCAGGAAAAAAATGGCAGGAAGGAGATGATATTTCCTCAGCACACGCATTATATCACCGAATGGCGGCAGCATGTGAGGGGGAGCAAGAAGCGGAGGATTTTCGCTGTTCAGATATCTTTCAACTTTTCTGGCGATCCCTTTTCGTCCGGTAAGGGGGAACAGTTCACCAGAGGGATGGAGAAATAGTGAATAGAGAGGGACCGATCTTTTTGCTTCGTCAACCATGACACACTTTTTATGTCGTATCGATTCCATCCAGTCTGCGATCTGATCAGCATTCGATATAGTAGCAGAGAGCATCAACAGGTTGAGTCGCTGCGGGAGATAAATGATAACCTCTTCCCAGACCACGCCTCGATCCGGGTCTCCTAAAAAGTGGGCCTCGTCAAGTACTATCAGATCCGCCGGGAAATCGATACCTTCACGCATTACATCGTAGAGATGGTTCCGCAAGATCTCCGTGGTTCCTACAATAATAGGAGCATCCGCATTCTCTTTTCTGTCACCTGTCAGTATTCCAACATTCTCCGCACCAAAACGGGCTTTGAACTCCGTATATTTGGAATTTGTAAGGGCCTTCAGCGGAGAAGCATACCACACCCTCTTCCCCTGTGCGTGAAGCGGCGCTATCGCCTCCTCCGCAATCCACGTTTTGCCTGAACCGGTCGGCGCAGTGACCAAACAATCGGTCTCCTGTATAGCGGCAAGGGCTTCAAGTTGAAAAGGATCCGGTTTAAACGGTTTTTTTTCGGGCACCCCGATCTTTGCGAAGATACTCTTCAGCCGGCTGTCCGCTTTTGGTCTGAGCCTGGAACTTACGGTCATTGGAGTTCTCCGACGTCTATGTGGAGGCTTGGATCGCCGGCTATTCTTTTTATAGTTATATCGTGCCAAGGTTCTTTATCCTTCTGAAAAATCTCTTTATCTCTTTATCTCTTTTAGTTAATTATGGTACATATTTTGCCAATAGGGAATGCTATTTTTTCATCCTGTAGATCCTGTCCAACAAAAAAGGGAGCCTTCAATATGACAGAGTATATCCAGGTAACCACAACAACCGAGACGAAAGAAGACGCACAAAGAATCGCACATTCCATTGTTGAGAAAAGACTGGCGGCCTGCGTCCAGGTGATCGGCCCCATTACCAGTGTCTACTGGTGGAAAGAGAAGATAGAAGAAGCGCAGGAATGGCTCTGTGTCATGAAAAGCAGACAATCACTTTACGCAAAGCTTGAAAAAACAATCCAGGGAATCCATCCGTATGAGGTACCGGAGATAATAAGTATTCCTATTGAAGGCGGGAGTAAAAGTTACTCAGCTTGGTTGGATAAGGAGTTGACCACTTGACACTTTGAGACCCAGGTCTCACCTTATAGCCGTCTGTTTGATTCTTTGCAGATCCTTTCAATCAAACTGTAACCAGGATCTGATTGATCAACATGTTCTTTTAATTCTTCTACATAAGCCCCGATTTTCGCAAGCGCTTCTCTTTGTATGAGGACAACCTTTTCCCATTCTTTTTGTGCCCTAAAAAAATGATCAATTTTTGTATCCAAGGACTTTAACAATTTATGGCGTTCATCCTCAGCAAGATCGCGCTTCTTTTCTAATAAATTCAATATCTCATTATGAAGGGTTTTGTAAATTGGGATGGTATTTTCCGGGTTAATGAAACTCTTGTACTCCAATATCCTGTCGATCTTTTCTTTCAACTCTTCGATCAAAAAAGGTTTTGTGAGATAATCAAACGCACTGAGTTTCATCGCCTCTATTGCGGTTTCTATTGTTGCATATCCGGTCATAATTAAAACCTCGGCAGTCGGCATATGCTTTTTTGCATATTTTAAAATATTCATCCCGCCTTCTTGGCTGCCATCTATGTCATCGGGCATGTTCTTGTCTGTTATAATAATATCGTATTCTGAAGATTCCATTAACTCCGTTGCGAGTTTCACACTATCAGCCATATCACTGCTATAACCAAACTTTTCTAAGGCAGCAGCAATCATATTGCGAACATCGTCTTCATCATCAACGACTAATATGTTTACTTCCATTTTTGTCCACTCCTTTCACATCTTTTTCAGGAACTCTATCATCAACCGTACCCCTGTACCCGTACCGTTTTTTGGAATGTAGTGCCGTTCCTTTTCAAGCCATGACACCCCTGCGATGTCAAGATGGAGCCATGGAGTCCCCTCAACGAACTTTTCCAAGAATGCTGCCGCAGTGATCGAACCCGCAGGCCTTCCGCCCAGGTTTTTGATGTCCGCAATATCTGATTTTAAAAGTTCCCGGTATTCGTCGTAAATCGGCAGCCTCCACACGCGTTCATATGTTGCTTCTCCGGCCTTATAAATTGTTTCATATATCTTGTCATCATTGGTCATGGCGCCGATAACCACATCGCCGAAGGTGATCAGTATCGCGCCGGTAAGGGTAGCAAAATCGATAATCCTGGCCGGTTTGATCTTTTGTACGATATACGTGAGGGCATCTGCAAGGATAAGACGACCTTCGGCATCGGTGCTTCCGATTTCCACGGTCTTGCCTGACATGGACGGATAAATATCCCCTGGTTTATACGCACGGCTTCCAATCATATTTTCAGTCGCCGGGATCACCCCCACGAGATTTTTTTTCAACTTCAGTCGTGCGGCTCCTTTTATTATGCCGAGCGTCACCGCCGCGCCGGACATGTCTTCTCGCATGGTTTCGATAAATTTGGTCGGTTTCAGGTTGTATCCGCCTGAGTCAAAGGTAAGCCCTTTCCCTAATATAGCCGTCTTATCTTTGCTCTTGGGATCCCCCTTATATTCCAGTACAATGAAGCGCGGCTCCAGATTCGACCCTCGGTTTACTGCAAGCAGGAGCCCCATACCGAGTTTTTCGATCTTTTTTTTATCGAAGACTGTACATTTTAATCCGTGTTCTTTTGCAATAGTCTTTGCCTGACGCGCCAAATATTCCGGACAGACCAGATCTGCCGTGTCGTTTTGAAGATCGCGGGCATATTTTACAGCATCCGCAATGACCAGTTTTTCGCGCACCGTCTCTTTGACACCTTTTGAGAGATTGCCGACAAAGGTGATCGATTTTAAGGGCTGATATTTATCTTCTTCCTTTTCAGGAGTCATGTACTTATCAAAAGCATAATCGGCCAGGGAGACGCCCTCTGCAACCGCACCGGCAATTTCTACAGGACGTAATCGCTCGCCTCGGCTGAACTCGTCGCAGGCTATTTCCGGAACAACTATAGCAGCTGTGTCGATCTTCATTGCTGCGAGTTTCTTAGCAACTGCTGCGTACGCCTGTCTGATCGGTTCTGTATTAAGTTCTTCTTTCTTGCCTAAACCGACAAGAAAAATCCTTTTGGGAACGTCCTCTCTATCGGGATAAAAAAGAGAGACTTCCCCCTTTTTTTTTTTTTTTTCTTTTAAAGCAAGAGCGGGTTTTATTACTCTCTTTAATTTTTCATCTGTTTCTATCTCTTTTTCTCCCTCAATAAAAGGAAGAACTAACGTGTCGGCCTTTAGCGCACGCTCCAATTTGGTAAATTTTACTTCCATATCTCTCTAATATCTCCTTTTCTAATCAGACGCCAGCGGGACTCTCTTTGACAGGATTAACAGGATTTACAAGATTTTTTATCCTGTCCAACAAAAAAAGGAAATTCCTAAATTCCTCAATCCCTAAATTCCTCAATCCCTAAATACTTTTCCCCTTATTCAACTCGCCAACAAAGCACATCAATTCCCTTTTTTCCCTCTCGTTTAACCCTCTCGACACAACCTTTCACATGCTTTGTTAGGGAATCCTTGCCTTCTTCGACAGCAATACCGGCATCGCTGGAAATTTCAAAAAACGCGCTTTCAGTAGTTATCAAATCCTCATCGATTCTTATATCTCCCATACCAGGAACATTTGTATACCATAAAAGATCAGACAAATCATTCTCTTCCTCCCGGCGATAATCGTCGATCTCCTCGGCGAGCTCGGCATCCATCCCTTCGGCAAGTGCTTCGAGGATGAGGCGGTCTGTTGTATTGATATTAATCTTGCCGTCGCCGTACGGAGTCAGGCGCTCGACAATCTTGTTAAAAGTTTTTTGTTCAATATCCTTGAATCCTCTTACCTTACGAAGGGATGCGATGGTTTGTACCGGACCGTTATTACATCTATATGAAGGTTCTTGGGATTGATAGTAAGAATCTTCCGCGCCCTCCAGGCCGGTTGGTTCATCATCCTTATCGATCCAATCTTTGATAGAATCTACCATAGCAGTCACAGTATCCGAATCAATATCAAATGCGGGAAGACTAAAAAACCGCTGAAGCAAGTCTTTCTGTCGTGTCACAACGCTGGAGTTAATATTTCCTAAACTGTTAATCTGTATCTTTCCGGAACAGTCAGAGATATTCACCGCAATACGAATACCTTCGAAGCCTTCAAGGGTAGATGCCCCTGCCGACATTAAAGCGATATTTGCCCAGTCTTCTTGCAGGGTGTCATATTCATTATCCTCAGCATCTTCTGCCAAGACCGCCAAGGCACAGTTAAAACCCGATTTAGCAACATAACGGAGGGTGATCCCGTCGCGCACATTGGCCGCAGCGGTAAAATCAGAGCGCATATCGCTGTTAAAGTCAAGGGCCACAACAACAATGATTGCGATGACCATAAGGACCAATATCAGGGCAACACCCCGGTTATTAATAAAGTATTTGTTCACTTTTAATATTAATTTTTAACTTTTAATTCTTAACTTTTAATTCTTAATTATTCCCGCCTCCCGATACCGGCAGGTATTGCCACCCCGGTCGCAAAGAGATACGGGGCTTCCTGGTCAGAGGGGTTCAAAAACGACAACCGCACCGTAACCATTGCAGGGACTTTATGGCCAAACTCCTCAGATCCGGAGTCCCAGTGGTCATAGGAGGTCTCTTTAGCATCATAGTACATAAATTCAACGTTAGTCAGCCTTTCACATAAGACCGGACCCTCTGATATCTCGCTTTCCAGATCACTATCCGGGTCGGGTTGATCGCTCCGGCAGAGGGCAAAGACTCCGTTGTTATCTCCTTCTTTAATATAGTATGCGATCTTTGCAATAGTAGCTTCTTCCGGTCCTTCGTGAAAAGAGAGATGCGCCATGGAGGTAAATACAAGGTTGTCAAAGGTCTTATCGCCCACCTCACCCTCTGTCGTGATAAGCCCATAACGAGAACGAGCCTTCTCTTTCTCCTCATCTGTTTCACTGGCAGGGATATAAGGGATATATAGAGACTCCAGATCTTCCACGATTCTTTCCATGGCAATACGCGCCATGGCATAGACCTCCGTCTCTCTCGTAGTACTCTCTACAATACTGAATGTTCCGGAATACGCCGCATATATGGTTGAAACAACAATGCTGAGAATGAAAACCGCAACCAGAATTTCCAGCAGCGTGAAGCCCCGCTTATTTTCTCCTTCCTTTTTATTCATTCTCTTTCTCGTATTTATAAAATATAACCCGCCGTTCACGGACAAAATTTCCTTTTTTCCAGGTGACAATTAGCTTTACTTTTGTCAGGTCCTTCAGTTCAGTATCCGATGTGGATACTTCCCACCGATAGTTCGAGAAATCCTCACCAAAGTCTCCATCTGTTCCTTCAACTCCCATGCTTTCAATTTCAGCCATTTTACTTTGCGCCAAAAATGATGCCGTGGTTGCCAAACGGGCTTCATTTGCGATGGAGATGCTCTGTGCCTGGGATCTAAAAACTGCTACTAAGGCTATGGCCAATATTGCCATTGCTACCATAACCTCAAGGAGGGTAAAACCGTTATGGTGGGAATATTGTCTCATTCTATATACTGATTCTCAATCTTCACCTTAGGAAGAAACGAAGGAAGGAAAAGAGTATAGACGTTGTCACTTCTATCGCCAAGATGAATCAGCGCTTCTTCCACATATCCCCTTGGAGAAAAACGTATTTTAGCGCTGCCAACCATGACCTTGCCGGAGGGAGAAACAATATCTATGAGATCAACTCCTGATGGGAGCCTTATGCGGGTTACGTCCTCAATTTCTTTGTCATTCATATTTGAGGATGTAACCCAGTAGCTCTCAGAATCCAAATCGAAATTTAACCTAAGCTCCTGATGTTCGCGAACGGCATCACTCCTTAATTGCTCGATTGTGCCGGTCAGCCTGCGCACCGCGGATTTTAAATTACTCGAAAACAATGTCTCTCTAAGTTTGGGGACGGAAATAGTCAGGAAAAGACCTATTAGAACCACAACAGCCACGAGCTCAATCAGGGTATAACCTTTATTACTCGATTTCCCAGCTATTGATATCCGCATCCCTTCCTTCTCCTCCCTCCTGACCGTCAGCGCCGTACGAAGAGAGATCGCAATCACCATATACGCCTGGCGATAGATAAACGAATTCATTTCCCCATGGGTCCTTGGGTACCCGACCTTTTTCAAGGTACCCGCCTTCGCGCCATTTGATTGGGAGTACGCCGACTGAAGGAGGCTCCACCAACGCCTGCAGCCCTTGCTCTGTGGAGGGGTATACTCCGTTATCGAGCTTATACATTTGTAGGGCTGTCTCCATGCTTACGATTTGCAGCTTTGCCTTTGTTCGCCGGGCTTCTTCCGGTGTACCCATGATTCGGGGAATGATAAGTCCGGCCAGAATCCCCAAAATGATAATTACCGCCATCAATTCGATTAGTGTGAAACCACGGCTGTTTGCAATATATCTTTTCATAGGTTTCCTCCACGGATCAGTTTATCTTATCAGGTGGCTCATTTCAAAAATCGGCAGCAGTATCGAAATCACCACGAATCCAACGACTACCGCCATGAGCAAAATCATTATCGGTTCCAACAGGGAAGTCATTGCCATAATACTCGATTCCACTTCGTTCTCATAGGCATCGGAAACATTAAAAAGCATCTGTTCCAACTCCCCGCTCTGCTCTCCAACCGCTATCATTTGCACCACAATGGGTGGAAACACCTCGTCTTGTGCCAGGGATGAGGCAAGATCTCTGCCTTCACTAACATCTTCCCGAGCCCTTTCTATAATGTCCGAGATTACTACATTATTGACTATGTTCTGTACAATCTCAAGCGCCGACAAAAGCGGAACGCCGTTCTGAAGAAGCGATCCCAGGGTTTGTCCGAAATGTGTAACAACGATTTTTAGCTTCAAGGCGCCGAAAAGCGGGAGTTTAAGCATGAACCGGTCTCGCATCATCCGCCCCTTCCCTCTCTTTGTGTATCTGGCAAGAATGACCAGCCCCCCTATAATGATAAGCGCCAGTATCCACCAAAACGATTGCAAAAAATCACTGATCGAAATTAAAATAACTGTCGGCATCGGCAGGGCCTGTTTCATCTCTGAAAAGACCTGTGTGACCTTAGGAACAACGAACGTCATCAAAAAGAATAGGACCAAGCTACCTATAACAAACATAAAGACAGGATAGGCAAGAGCTGCTCTGATTTTCCCCCTAAGCGCCTGTTGTTTTTCCCTCAACTCTGCCAATCGGTTGAGAACCACGTCAAGCGTTCCGGAAGCCTCGCCGGCCCTTACTATGTTTATATAAAACGGAGAAAATATTCTCGGATAACGAGACAATGCTGCTGCTAAGCTTTGTCCTTCATTGACATCTTCTTTGATCCTAACAATAACCTTTTTCAACGATTGCTTGGTCGTCTGCTGAATCAATCCGTTCAGGGACGCGACTAAAGGGAGACCTGCGCCAAGTAGGATGCCAAGTTGTCGAGTCATTACCGTAATATCGTCTGTTGTTACCCTCTTAAACAATCCGGCAAGATCAATCTCTTGACGTGTGGAAATCCGGCTTTGGACCTGTGTCTCCTTTACCTCCACAGGGAACAGTCCGGAACCCCTTAACTTTTGTCGTGCAGCAACAATACTGTCGGCATCTGTGATACCACTCCTGTTTCTGCCCCGATCATCAAGAGCTGTATATTCATAAACAGGCATATAAACTTAATTCCTCCACTCACAATTGGAATATTGGGCTGCTGGAATGTTGGAATGATGGGTTCAACACGGGTTGCGCGTTTCGGGTTGCGGGTTTAATGGTGAAAGCTGGAAAAAAATCTTGACTCGTAACCCGTAACTCGCAACGAATTCTACTTATTCCATTATTCCAACATTCCATATGGATAGCACACATTGGTCCTCATTAAAAAACCATCATTACGCAATAGGTTGTAGAATTCATGTCCTATAATCAGCATTTATCTTAACATAATCAATAGAAAGGTCGCAGGTTAATAGTTCTGCTTTTTCTTCACCTGAATTCAAATCAATGGTAATAGTAAACTGATCGGACTTTAGCACTTTTGTAGCAGCGGTCTCGGCCTCGTCACCCATGCCGATTCCGGACTTTACCATGCATATATCATCAAAATAGATATCTATCGCATCCGGGTTGATAACAACCCCTGCTCGGCCCACTGCCGCCATTATCCGGCCCCAGTTGGCATCCTCTCCAAAAATAGCGGTCTTGACCAGGCTGGAGTTGGCCACTGTCTCAGCCACTCCTTTTGCCTCATCAACAGTACGACCGCCTTTAACAAGAACTGTTACAAGTTTGGTTGCCCCTTCACCGTCTTTTACGATCATACGGGCGAGTTGGCCCAAGAGATCATCAAGAATATCCTGAAACATCCCGAGAGCCATATCATCTTCAAGGAAAATTCCGGAAAGACCGTTTGCCAGCAACAACACCGTATCATTGGTACTGGTATCTCCGTCAACCGTTATAATATTAAACGATTTGTCCACTGCAATCGTTAATGATTCCTGCAGGATAGTATGAGATGCACCAATATCGGTACAGATAAAGCATAGCATAGTCGCCATGTCCGGACGAATCATGCCCGCGCCCTTGGCCATGGCTGTTACAGTAAACTCCTTCCCCGATATAGTACCTTTTTTCGAGACTATCTTAGGAACCCTGTCTGTGGTCATAATTGCTTCAGCCACTTCTGAAAGGCCTGAGGGGGTCAGATACTGAACGATTCCAGGGATGGCATTTTCAATCTTTGAGATGTCTAAAGTCTTTCCAATGACTCCGGTAGAAGCAACCATCACCAGGGACTCATCTATTTGCAGGGCATTCCCTGTAGCTAAGGCCATTGCTTCGGCATCCCTCATACCCTGTATTCCAGTACATGCATTGGCATTACCGCTATTTGCCGCAATAGCCTGACATTTCTCCGAATCTATACGTTCTATATCAAAAAATACCGGCGCCGCCTTTACACGGTTTCGGGTAAAGACACCCGCAACAGTTGCAGGAACCGTGGAAAAGATTATCCCAAGATCTTTTCCCCCTCCTTTTTTTAAACCGGCCGGCCCCGCAGCAGCCAAAAAACCCGGCACCTGTAAATCTTCCACAGTTAGGTTCTCCCACAACATTTTTTATATTTTTTCCCGCTTCCGCATGGACACGGCGCATTCCTACCCACCTTTTTCCCCTCCCGCTTCACGGGTTGTTTGGCGGAAGGCTCGCCATGCGAAAAAGTCATGCTCTGTTCTTTGGGCTTCTGCATACGGTCAATCTCTTCCGGGCGGACGACCTGTATCTTAAAAAGTGTACCAACAGTGGCCTCTTTAATCCGTTCCACCAGTGCCTGAAACATCATAAAGCCTTCCTGTTTGTACTCAAGTAGTGGGTCTCTCTGACCATATCCTCGTAGCCCGATTCCCTCTTTTAGGTGATCCATGGCAAGAAGGTGGTCCTTCCAGGCACTGTCCACCGTCTGCAACATAACCATCCGCTCGAGGGAACGAGCAGTGTCAGCGCCGATGTACTCTTCTTTCTCTTTATACCGATTAACGGCCTCTTGTATGATATGTTCTTGCAGTCCTTCACGCGTAAGGCCATCCAAAAGAGATCCGTTCAGCTCGATCTTAAAAGCCAACTTATCCTGAACAGCGGTTCCGAGCCCTTTTAGGTTCCAATCTTCCGGAAGATGCTTTTCGTCGGCGAACTCACCCGCGATCGTCTCTGCCACCTCCCCTATCATCTCTTCAACTAGTGGATAAATACTATCTTCTCTCAGGGCCTCACGGCGGTAATCATAGATGACCTCGCGTTGTTGATTCATGACATCGTCATACTCAAGTAAATGCTTACGAATATCAAAGTTGTGGCCCTCGACCTTGCGTTGAGCGTTCTCAATCGCCTTGCTTATCAGTCCATGCTCGATCGGCTCACCCTCTTCAACCCCGAGTCTGTCCATAATAGAAGAAATTCGCTCACCCCCAAATATACGAAGAAGATCATCTTCAAGTGCAAGATAAAATCGGGAAGAGCCGGGATCCCCCTGACGACCGGATCTACCCCGGAGTTGGTTGTCAATACGCCGGCTTTCGTGCCTCTCTGTACCGATTATGCGTAGTCCGCCAAGATCTTGGACACCCTCGCCTAAAACGATGTCCGTACCGCGTCCGGCCATATTGGTGGAGAGGGTCACTGTACCCATCTGGCCTGCTTGTGCTATAATTTCCGCCTCTTTTTCATGGTTTTTTGCATTCAGAATAGAATGCTTGATCCCACTTTTTGTTAGCATCCGGCTCAATTTTTCTGAATTATCGATAGATACCGTACCCACAAGGACCGGCTGTCCCTTTTTGTTCAGTTCCTTAATCTCTCTGGCTGCTGCTTTAAATTTCTCTTCCTCGGTTTTGTAAATTAAATCAGGAAAATCTTCGCGAACCATGGGAAGATTTGTAGGAATAACTACTACATCTAGATTATAAATCTTTTTAAATTCAGCCGCTTCCGTGTCAGCGGTACCTGTCATTCCAGCCAGCTTGTCATACATTCGGAAGTAATTCTGAAAGGTTACCGAGGCTAAGGTCTGATTCTCATTCTCGACTTTGACGTTTTCCTTTGCTTCAAGAGCCTGGTGCAATCCTTCACTATAACGCCTGCCAGGCATGAGCCTGCCGGTAAACTCGTCTACAATGATAACTTCACCATTTTTTACAATATAGTCTACATCGCGTTTAAAGAGAGAGTGGGCCTTGAGTGCCTGATTTAGGTGGTGTAGTATTTCGATACATTTGGGCTCATAGAGGTTATCTACCTGTAAAATTTTTTCACAGCGTGCAATTCCTTCTTCTGTAAGGATCGCTGCACGCGCCTTCTCATCAATGGTATAATCACTATCACGTCGCAAACGAGGTATGACCGTATTCAGTTGATAGTACAAGGAAGTCGATTTCTCAGCAGGCCCGGAGATAATTAAGGGCGTCCTCGCCTCATCAATCAGTATGCTGTCCACCTCATCCACGATCGCATAATAATACTCCCTCTGCACCAGTTCCTCTTTTGAGAACTTCATGTTGTCACGCAAATAGTCAAAACCAAACTCGTTGTTCGTTCCATACGTGATATCAGCAGAGTATGCTTTTCTGCGTTCTTCCTCATCCAGGCCATGGACAACGTTGCCGACAGACAGACCTAAAAAATTATATATAGCCCCCATCCATTCGGTATCTCTTTTGGCAAGGTAGTCATTCACGGTTACCACATGAACTCCTTTACCGGTTAGGGCATTTAAATAAACGGAAAGAGTCGCAGCCAAGGTCTTCCCCTCACCTGTCTTCATTTCCGCAATCTTACCCTGATGAAGAACGATTCCTCCTATTAGCTGCGCATCAAAATGGCGCATCTTGAGAGTGCGTACAGATGCCTCACGGACGACCGCAAACGCCTCGGGGAGGATTTCATCAAGGGATGCGCCCTGTTCGAGACGTTCACGTAATGTGGACGTCATGGCCTTTAAGTCGTTATCGCTCAATTCCTTTATCTTAGGCTCGAGGGAATTGATTTGGTCAACAATTGGTTGTAATCTTTTAAGCTCTCGCTCGTTCTTGCTTCCGAATACTTTTTTGAGCAAATTTCCTATCATTTAATAACACGGTATCCTTTCATCCAATTTTTGATGGTTTCGTAAGGAGTCTTGTTTTCCCTCCCTGGAGAGGGACTTATAGGAAAAGGGTGGTTTTGGACTTTTTACGAAACCGTCAAGGATTGTTACTTATATAACAGTTGTAAGGGTAATACACTCTTTGTTGTTTTTCAATCTTTTTAAAAATGGCCGGATACGAAATGATTGAAGAATTGAATACAGAAGACAGAGGACGGAGGATAGAGGGCAGTTTAAAAACAATTAGTCACTGCATACTGCGAATAGGAGGCTGTCCGAGAATTATGTCCGTAACGAAACAGAGTGAGAACGAGAAAAAATTCTCGGACAGCCTCTTAGTCAAGAATGTACTTTTGCGGATTAATAGGGATACCGTTTACATTAACTTCATAATGAAGGTGCGGCCCGGTGCTTCGTCCGCTATTCCCTAACAAGGCAATTTTATCGCCACGTTTGACCCTGCTACCCCTTTTCACTGTACACTTTTTGAGATGTCCGTAACGCGTAACAACTCCATGGCCGTGATTGATAATAGCCATCAATCCGTAAGCGCCCTTTTTGCCGACAAAGGTAACCACCCCAGAAGCGGGTGCGACAATGGGAGTGCCCGCTCGAGCGGCTATATCCAATCCCTTGTGAAATTCACGGCGTCCGGTAAAGGGTGAGGTCCGATACCCGAATCTCGAAGATACCCAACCAACAGTAGGTCGAACGGACGGTGTAGCAGCAAGTAAAGATCTTTGATTTTCCAAAGAAACAACAATATCTTGGAAACTCTTCGTTTGTAGATCAGAGGCCACCTTGAGATGTTCAAGTTGTTCGTGCATATCACGAACAAGGGCATTGTGTTTTTTTGTTAAAGGAAGGTCTGCATCAAGATCATCCGGAAGAGAACCACCAACCCCAAAAATAGCCTGCTTATCACGAGGTTTATCTATGTTGGCAATAATACGTATTTTTTCATCAAGCTTTCTTAGTTGTAACATGTCCTGCTTCAGGGTGTTGATTTCTTCGGAAAAGGCCTGAATTTGAGAACGTTGTGTTTCGATTTCACCCTGAAGGAAGTCGCTGCCGGTGCGGGAGATCTTCATCCTACCATAATCCAAAAAGACATAACACGTACCGATAGAAGCAATTATAAAGAAACAAACAGCGAAACGAAACCAAAATCTGGAAAATTTGAATTGCTTAACCCGAGATGTGCATTCAGGAATAATCAGGAATGTCCAATCCTTGCGTGCCACGGTTCAACCTCATCCTTAAAAGTTAAACAAACTCAACAAATTAAATAGAATATAGATCAATCCACGAAACTTGTCAAGCAACTAAATATGGGCCGTTGGACTCCCCATACTTATATATTTATCGGTCATGTCTCAATATTTATAAAGTACTTTTTATCAAAATACCTTATAAGGCCTTAAAAAAATACTACATTTTTGCAAAGGCCTCTTATCAGCACAAGCAATTTCAGTACCATTGCCTTGATAAAATAAAAATAATAATAATTATAGCATATTATGCGCGATCAAACAAAAAAATGTCCTATTTTATGTGAGCACTCTTTTGCACAGTGTGAATACAAAATAGCACAAGAGAAAATTTAACAACCCCGCAACATTGCAGTCTCATCACAGTCTGGGAATTTTACACATTTTATGCATTCAGCCCATATTTTTTGTGGAAGTTGAGATTTGTCTATAACCCGAAAACCGTGTCTCTCAAAAAATTTTTGTTGATATGTCAGGGTAAAAATTCGATCCCCCCCCAGTGACTTTGCATCTTCAAACGCGGCCTCTATTAACTGGGAGCCAATCCCGCGGCCTTGGTATTCTTCAACAACAGCCAAGGAACGTATCTCTAATAGATCTTCCCAGCAAATATGTAGAGCACAGGTGGCAATTACACGACCATTCTCTGCTTCATAGACATTGAAGTCTCTCAGGTAGTCATATAACTCACTAACAGCACGAGGAAGGAGCTGCCCTCTGTCAGCATATGCCTTCAGAATGTTATATATTGGTTTTACGTCCCGAATGGTCGCCTTACGGATCATATTTTTCAAAGGTCTTGACAGGAGACAGGATATGAGACCTTTGCAAAGGTCTCGGTATGATGCCGGGGCCCAGAATCGAACTGGGGACACGCGGATTTTCAGTCCGCTGCTCTACCGACTGAGCTACCCCGGCAAACCTATTTTTCATAATGACTTGATTTGATTATTGAAATGTTGCTTTGTACGCCACATTTCTGATTTTGTGATCTAATATTTTCAATAAGTTATGGTACCATGAACCATGTAGCGGCTGGAAGGTTTTTAGCTAATTCCTGGCCTGGTGTCAAGAAATTTTATGGCTATTATTTTCTTATATATTTTCCTATATGATATAGAAACAACGACCTCAGGATCTAAGGCCACCGTATACATATTGTAAAATCGCTGCTACTGTAATTGCCGCGGTTTCGCCGCGCAATATCCTTGGTCCTAAAGATACTTGCACATATCCATAATCTATCGCAGCATTGATCTCTGCTGATGTAAATCCCCCCTCCGGACCAATCACACCAATAATCTTTTCCGCCTTTGGCATTCCATCTAAAAAGTATTTCAGAGACGTATCCGGTCCGGAAACTCTGTCCTGGCCACTCTTAGTTTCACTACGGACACCATCTATATTCTCTATGCAAAATATCATCTTAAGATCGTATTCTTCTTCAGAACGGATTATTTCATCAAAGTGACCAAGCGGTTTAATTTCAGGCGCCACACTCCGACCACACTGTTTTAATGCCTCATGTGCAATCTTTGTCCATCGGTCATAACGAGATTTGGCTCGTCCGCTATCAAACTTGGGAACAGAGCGCTGAGCCCAAAAAGGGATATAAGTTGTCACACCCAGTTCCGTGACCTTTTGAATTACCCAGTCCATCTTAGAGCCCTTAAGACAGGCCTGGGCAATGGTGACACAAACTGGAGATTCCCTAATTACCTGGGTTGAATGCAAAATAGACAATGTTATACACTGAGGTGAGATAGAGACAATCTTGCACTCGTATTCCGTGCCCTCACCATCAAATATCATAATTCTGTCACCCGGTTCGAGTCGAAGAACATTACGGATATGCCTTACATCAGAACCGGTTAATGCAGGGTTCCCAGATAAGATTGAACTCTTATTTAAAAAAAATCTCCTCATTTTTTTGCTGTATTATTAAGGTTTTCCTTTACGAAACACTATTCTTTCAATTATAATAAATATTAGGTTTCTTCAAACCAATAATTGATGGCTTCGTAAAAAGTCTTCAATTACTACCGCTTAATAACTTGACCTTAAAGATATAACTGTGTAATGAACAATTATTAGCTTAGTCGTCTTAGGGGAGAAAATCAATGGCGCATATCATGGTAATAGATGATGAAGATCATATCAGGCATCTCTACAAAGAAGAGTTAACGGATAATGGCCATGAAGTAAGTCTTGCCGGAACTGCAAAAGAAGCCTTGGATCAAATAAGGACCAGCACGTTCGACCTGGCGATCTTAGATATTAAACTCGGAGATACAAATGGACTGGATCTTCTCCAGCACATCCGCAAACAGGCCCCTGAACTTCCCGTCATCCTGTGTACTGCTTATGATTCTTTTCAGGAACATAATCGGGCGGCTGCCGCCACAGATTATGTGGTAAAATCTTTTGACCTGACTAAGTTAAAAAACACCATATCCAAAATCCTCAGCAAGACCGCAGATTAATGGAATTTAATATTCGTAACCAACTCGAAGAAAAAGAACGAGCCATCCTTTCCCCTTTTGCTGTTTTAAGTGTAAATACAAAAGGTCGCCTTGTACCGGAACCGCCTTGCAGTATCAGGACAGAGTTTCAGAGAGACAGGGACCGTCTTGTACATTCCAAAGCATTTCGCCGTCTCAAACACAAGACACAGGTCTTTTTGTCTCCTACAGGCGATCACTACCGTACCCGCCTTACACATACGCTGGAAGTTGCCCAAGTTGCCCGTACTATTGCCCTCGCCCTTGGGCTGAACGAAGCATTGACCGAAGCCATCTCATTAGGACATGACCTTGGCCATACTCCTTTCGGTCATGCCGGAGAAGCCGTTCTTAACGAGATATTTCCCGAAGGATTTGCACACAATGAACAAAGCCTGCGTGTAGTAGACAAACTGGAAAAAAACGGCAAGGGTCTGAACTTGACTGTCGAGGTCCGAGACGGAATACTAAAACACTCCAAGGGCAAAAAAGAACTCTTCCCTGAAGACGCCGGAGACTTGGCCCAAACCATGGAAGGAAGAATGGTCAGAATTTCTGACATAATCACGTATGTAAATCACGATTTGGATGATGCCCTACGGGGTGGAGTGATTGTAATGGCCGATATTCCAAAGACGTGTCTTAGGGTAATAGGAGATACCCACTCAAAAAGAATAGACACCATGGTTAAAGATCTCATACTTAACACGCTCAAGGACCCTTCAAATATACGAATGAGCGACGACGTCCATGAAGCAATAATCATGCTTCGAGACTTTCTGTATGCACATGTCTATGATGTCAATGAAGTCCATGACGATTTCATCCGATCTAAAAAAATCGTTTTTGAATTATATAATGCCCTACTCACAAATGACACCCTGTTTAACAAGGAAATCGGCAAGAGAACCGAATCAAGAGAGCGGGATGTGTGCGACTTCATAGCCGGCATGACCGACAGATACGCCCTTTATCTATATGAAAAAATATTTCTTCCCAAGCCGTGGAAGATTTTTTGAAAGGAGAAAACCGTTTATGCGAATCAGATCCTTAATGATCAAAGACCCGATCACCATTGCAGAAGACGCGTCCATCAAGGACGCTCTCGACCTCATGAACAATCATTCTATCCGCCACCTCCCTGTGATAAACCACGAAAATAAGTTTATAGGGTTTGTTACCCTGACAGACCTTAAGCAGGCGTTTATACCATCCATGGTAACAGACCTGTCACTAAAAGATATCATGGTAAAGGATCCCATTATACTATCCCCGGACGCTAATATTGAATCCGCTGCTCGAATTATCTATAAACACAAAATCGGTGGGATACCTGTGGTTGAAGACAACAAACTGGTCGGAATTATTACAATAACGGACATTCTTGAAGCATTCGTCAGCATGATGGGAATCCTGACCACTAGTTCTCGCGTAGATGTAGCGCTTGGCAGCAAGGCAGACGCCTTTAAAGAAGTCTCTCACATCATACAAGACAATGGAGGTCAGATCATAAGTGTAGGGATGGCACCCCACAGAAAAGATGAAAATATCTATTATTTCAGATTGAAACCATGTGAGGTGCAACCGATCGCAGACTCGCTTGAAAAAAGCGGGTATCAGGTAATTAACCACGAATCGACTTGATTTTTTTCATAAAACTAGAGGCTTGTTTAAAGTCTACTCGATTGCGCCAGTTGCCTCCCTTTTTGAAGCTGCTTCCGACGATCGCTCCATCTGAAAGGGGGAAAAGCTCACTGGCATTTCCCAGCGAAAGCCCGCTTCCGATCAGAACAGGGACAGAAACCGCTTTTTGTATCCGTTCTATATCGCTTACCGTTGGGGAGGAACCGGTCTTTAAGCCTGTAACGATCACCGCGTCACCACCGCAGCTTTCCACATCATGAGCCTGTTCTTCCAGAGATCGATCCGATAGAATATGGTGGCTTCCGTGCTTCACATGAAAGTCGCCGAAAATCATTATATCATCCGCCTTTAGCGCTGACCGATATCGAAGCGCCTCAGGCCCTGCCGCCTCTATAATGCCGCTGTTCGATCTATAGGCATTTGCCAGTTCAAAGGCACGAACCCACTTTGCACCCACTGCCGCGGCCACAGCCAACGCCTGACACACACCGTTGATGTGACAATTGATACCAATAGGAATCTTGACCTTCTGTACAAGAACGCTCGCCACTGCTGAAAGCCCTGCCACAGTTTCCGGACCTATACGCTCGGGTTTGCAGTATGGTAAATCCCAGATATTTTCAACCTGAAGACCGTCCACCCCAGCCTCTTCGAGCATCAGCGCCTCTTCCTCTGCTTGCGCGAAAACCCTCTTCATACCCCCTGCCTCATAGCGCGGTGCACCAGGAAGGGGAAGGAGATGCACCATGCCAATGACCGGTTTGTCTGTATTAAACAGTTCTTTAAATCTTGTCATAATAACCTCCTAAGCCAGAACAACCGGACAAATCTTGGATCCAGGCCATCTATCCGAACTGGACGGTACTCGCTTTCGAGTTCGTTAAACAGGGATTCAAAAGTATTTGCAAGACGGTTTAAGGTTTCAATTTCGATTTTTGAACCTCGAACCACCCAATCGGTAAAGGACGTTTTTATCTCCTCCTTTAAGCGCGACATCTTTCCCTCAGCCACCCCCAGGTTTCGAAAGAATGTTTTTAGTTCTTCCAGGGTAATAGGTTCCATCACGAGAGGGAGTTCCAATTCGTGACGTACCCACAGCGTAAGAAGGAGGCTCTTCCAGGTTAGATCATCTTGAATATCCTCTTTGGGTGCTCGCCCGTTTGCAAGAAGATTGTCAAAAAGCCGGTCCAATATTTCGATCTGATCCAACATTGTAGCGCAATGAGCAATATCGTCCACTGACTGAAATTCTCTATATTCTTTTTCTATGAGCCCCGCATACAAAAGAGGACGTTTTTTTAGCAGTCCGTTAAGAAGCCTCTCCCACGACTCGTCCCAGAAAGAGAGATCCAATCCTGTTCCCTGAAACCAAGCATGTTTCAACCATTTTTCCACCCGCCATTTATGTTCAAGCACTCTGCCGTATCCGATCCGAAAAATACGGTTAAGGGGGTATTTTGCAAGAACTTGTACGCCATATGCTCGATCACCCTTAGTGAGTGTTTCAAGACCTATGGTCAGATATCCCCCTGCCTTTTGAATTGACTGTCTCAGAACCTCCCGGTCATCAAAACTCTGTACATCTGCCGACAGAATCTGATTGCATAGGCCGGCCAGTTCGGTTTGAAGTCTTTCCAGAGTGTCGGCGCTCTTGATCTCTTTTAGATATGTCGCAAAGAGATTGTCTTCCTGGAGCATGGGCAGAGAATATGTAAGCACAGAAGGGGAAGATTCTCCCTCTTTTAAGCTCTCGCATTCTTTCTCCGTAATA
>JAFDAE010000118.1 GCA_019314005.1 Deltaproteobacteria bacterium
AACCATAAAGGGCATCTGCCAGAATCCGTTCATTTCAGCGGTTTCCATATGGTCGACCGCATTGTTTCGTTTGGCTCGATAATAGGTGTTGGTGTCCGTGAGAAAGGGCCTGCCGCCTGCATCTTTGACCAGATCAAAGATTTGCCTTACAAGAAATGGTTCAACATAATTGGGGTTTCCTCTTTCTCCCGCATGAAGCTTAATGGCCACCAAATCTCCGGGTTCGATCACCCGGAGAATATCAGACTCCGAATAGAGAGCTGCCGCACTGTTTAAAAGATTAGTATTGGCGCTCCATGGAGTGAAAAAAACTTTGTCTTGAGCCATCTCTTGCCTCCTCTGGATGTGGTCTTGTACTTTCTTTGACGGACGATGCATGTGTCACTTATGTTACTACCAAAATGTTTTCAAAGTGTAATTGCTAACATAGTATACTTATGGTATCATTAAAATATTAAAAGAGACCTTTGAAAAACGCGACATTATGAGCGCTGACGCTTCACTTCGTGTCCGTGATGCGGCGTCAGGCTTCAAATTTTGGCACGCAGTGAAGCGTCAGCGCTATCCTCGAAATACCCAATGTATTCCTCCGGTTAAAATTTTTGCCTTCCCCCGGCGACGGGATTTCACTTCGTTCAACTTGCCTGACGAAAAAATGTCGCGTTTTTCAAAGGTCTCTAAAAATGGGTCCATCAAACTCTTTTTACGCAACCATAAATACCATGTCTAAAAGGGATAGGATAATGGATGACAATGGTGTAACTAATTACTTCGCACCCGGGATCATAATCGCAGCTCCCGAGCTCAAGGACCCTAACTTTTATCATTCTGTGGTATTGATGATAGAGCATAACGAAAACGGGGCCTTTGGGCTGGTGATCAATTCTCCTCTGGAAACCACTGTGACGGAGTTTTTGTCCACTTTAGATATTAAGTACCGTGGTCCTTCCGATAAACCTGCGCTACTGGGAGGACCGGTTGGTCATGATCACATATGTTTTATACATTCGAGTAAATACGACTGGGAAGAGACCCTTAAGATAAGTGAATCTGTTAGCCTAAGTTTTACAATGGAAGGGTTGCGTGAGCTTTCAGACGTTGGTGAAACAGATTTTTATGTATTGATCGGTAGCAGCGGATGGGGGCCTCTCCAATTGGAGGACGAGGTTTCCTCTGGTGCCTGGTTTACTCACCACATTACAGCCGAACTGCTTTTTAACACCCCTTATGATAAAATGTGGGAAGAAGCCTTCCGGTCCATGGGAGTAGATCCGTTGATGTTGCATGGTTCCCAGACCATACAATAAATGACATATCTTGCCACAGCAGTTCTGTTTTTGAGATTTCCCAAATTCGAAATCCGAATATCGAAATTCGAAACAATGATCAAATTTTCTAAGTTTGAATGACCGAAACCCAAGCTTCAAAATTTGCGGGGAAGCAGTTATAATTTTGAACATTTGAGCATTTGGATTTTGGATTTGTTTCGGATTTCGTACTTCGTGCTTCGGATTTTTTGTCTGTTATCTAAAATGCCTGTTACGCTTAAAACTACTCTCTCTTATCTCCCCTTTAATCTATGGCGCAAAAACGGGATATGGAATAGCAGAATCATGCCGGGGATCGACGCCAGAAAACTCAGCCCGAAAAAGATGACATAGCCGAACGAGGCAGCCAAAAAACCGCTTACAACTCCCATCAATGTGCCGCAGACACTCATGAGCCCGGAGACTATGGCAAAATGTGACGCCTTGTATTCTTTCTTGCAGGTTCGCATAAGAAAGGTGACAAACACCGCTGTCCCTAATCCTCCGGCCAGCTGGTCTATAGCGTGAACAACCCCAACCATTCCTATATTGGCGGCGCCGAGTTCCGGGTGCCCGACAAGGTGGCTGAATTTGTACGCCATCCCCATGTAGACCACATTGGTCAGATTCTGGGCAAGTGTTATGGGCCAAATAGTTTTTATAAGATCATAGCGCGATATCAGCCATCCGCCTGCGATGGTTCCGGTAATTGAACAAAGGGTGCCGATGGTTCCTGAGATGATACCGAATTCGAATTTTGTAATTCCTATATCGAGAATAAAAGGGGTAGACATGGATGACAGGAGTGATTCGCCGGCCCTGTACAGTATGACAAACAAGAGGATCTGCTTGATCTTTGGTTGATCAAGAAAAGATATAAACGAGTTCCCAACTATAGAGTTTGATTGTTCAAGCCTTCTTTTTAGCGGTTTAAAAGCGATAACAAGGGATGTAATAACAATTAAAAGGGCAAGCCCTATCCAATCCGGGGTAGACATGCGATCGAGGTAAGGCCTGATGGGGGCTGTTGTTGTCTTGAAGAGGTCTGATTCGATCAGGGCCCGGGCTATGAAAAAAAAGAAAACAGCGCTTGCTGTGATAATGATGTTTTTTCCGCTCAATACGCTGCGCCATATACTTGATATGGGCCGGGTTTCGATTTCGACTCTGGGAAGGTATATCTGGCGATAGATAACGAGGACGCCGAATATGATTCCTGCCAGAACAAATCCGGCAAGCCAGTTTGTTTTTCCCACGAGGGACACGATACCGCCCGCACCGGCGATAAGCGCCAGCCGATATGCCATCACCCGGTATCCCACAAACTTTGCCTGGCCGTCGTCGTCTAAGGCCTCCATATAATAACCATCGATGGCAATGTCATTTGTCGCGGACAGAACAGCCATAACAAAAAAAAGTATGGCTACGAATTTGAGAGATTCCGGAAGCGTCGAGGCAAACGCCATCAGAAGAGCGACAACCATAAGGCAAAGCTGCATCAGGCAGAGCCATTTCCTTTTTGTCCCCACCGATTCTATGAACGGCGCCCATAGAAATTTGAGTGTCCATGGAAGACCATAGAGGGATGTTAACCCGATGGCCTGGAGTGTGGCATTATGATCTTTAAAAAAGACACTCGAAATTTGGCGCACAAGCGAGAAGGGAAGCCCTTCGGCAAAGTAGGTCGTCCCTGTCCAGAGGAAAGGGTTTTGAAGAAAGCGGGTTGGCTTTTGGGGCGCATTTGTATTGGTAACGTTATCTAATTCGGAATTCCTCAATTCCCCAATTCCCCAATTTTTTGTTCTATCGGGGAAAGCAAAAAGGTATCCCCCTCCTGTTTGACTTGAAGCCCGAACATCTTGATAGTTGTTGTCAACGGTCTTCCAAAGAAAAAATCCATTTCTTCTATTGGCAGTTCAAGTCTCTGAGCAACCAAGGGTCGCAGGTTGTGGTCGAAATGGAGTAGTTCAAGGACCTTGTCAACCGCGTCTTCTGCCTCCGGTCCTTCCAGTTTTTGTATCAACGTTTCGAGCGCAAGATAAGAACATCTCTGGTCGTGAGTGGCGATGATTTGCGCTACTGCTGTATCGGAAGGGATGAGGTGTCTTCTTTGGAGCCTATTCTTTTCGTAAACGGCTTCAAGATCCTTGGTGTCCCAGCACTTTAAGAGCCTGCACTCGATGGGTCTGTTTTCATATATTGCGCAGCCTTTTTGTTGCTTGTCATAGAAAATGCAAGTATGGCTTTGCCCTGTTCCCTTGATCTTTATGATCTCTTCGGACAGTACCGAGGGTTTGCCCGCTACATTATTAAGAACAGTTTCTCCCCGTCTGACCGTATAAAGAGATGATCGTTTTATGGCGTCGTTTTTCAGCAACCCCAAATCTTCTACATGGAGTGCAGGCCCGCCCTTGATACAACAGGTGCCGCACCGAATGCAGTGGGTACGAGGGGCTTCTTCGTTCTGATGTATATCGGGTTTGTTGTCTGATCGTGCGGTTGATGGGTGCATAATCGGTGTTTATCAAAAAGGTTAAACGATGTCGAGGGCAAAAAGATCCTCGTTGACAACACAAAGGGGGTTTGTTAAACGCTTATGGTGTTAATAATCGACGGGCTGTTGCCCAAATATGCTCAGTGACGTTTACGAGTGCTACAGCCTGGTACTGGGTATTTCTTTTTGAGCCAGGTCACTTATAAGGTTTGAGAGGCCTCACAACGGCACAAAACACGGCATACACCAAAACCATATTGCAACAAACCTCCACGCTCGTGCCGTCATCTACGCGTGCCTGGTTCAAGTGGCTCCAACAGAGTGCTTTTTGCCAGCACGATGCGATTTGACCTGACTCAAAAATAAATACCCAGCACCAGGCTTGCTAATAACCAGCAAGCGCATTTGTTTGGACAACAGCCCGTCGATAGTAAACCAAGAGTTTTTTGAGGAGATCTCATGGCACAAGAACAAGAGAACCAACAGACATTGGATCAATGGATAGCAGAGTTAAAGGAAGAGATTTCAAAAAATCCCGGAGCTGGTCGAGCCCACTATAATTTGGGCGTGGCTTATGTAAGCGAGAGCCTGCCGGATCAGGCAATCGAAGAATTCTAAAAAGCAATAGAAAAGATTCCGGAGCTTGTAGAGGCATATATAAATCTGGGAGGGTTATATGCTCAGAAGAATGAATTAGACAATGCGATCGAAGTCAACCAGAAGGCGGCCCAGCTTCAACCGAATTTCCCGGTGTCACATGCAAACTTAGGCGTTGCCTATCTTCAAAAGGGATATGCTGACTTAGCAATTGAGGCGCTTGAAAAAGCGGTTTTGATTGAGCCCCGATTTATCAGGGCGCATGGTACATTGGGCGCTGCATATCTGCAGGAAGGGATGCTTGATGAAAGTATTCGTGCCGGCAGAAAGGCCCTGGAACTGGATGCTAAATTCGCGCCTGCGCATAACAACCTGGCAGTGGCTTATTATTACAAGGAAGAGTTTGAAGAAGCGATTAAACATTTTGATAAGGCCATAGAGTTTGGTTTTGAGGTGGAGCCGGAGTTGTTGAGAGCGCTGGAGCCATATCGTAAACAGTAGGCTTGCATGCCTATCTTTTTTGTTGACAAACAAGCTGTGCAATTTTATAAAAAACTTTCTGTAACTACTCAGGTTGTTAGGTTCACAGTTGCCTCTTTTTTATAGATTGGCCGGCCAACAACGAGTTCGAGCCATAAGTCATAAAGGATATAATAAAGATGAAAAAGGCACAAAACGCGGAAGAATACATAACACAACAAAGGAACATAATAATCTCAAACCCGGATTGTGGGACATCACATTACAACCTTGCCGTAGCTTTGCTGGGGCAGCAAGAGTATGATGAGGCTGAAAGGGAGCTCCAGGAGGCAATTCGGAGCAGTCCAACCCTTGCTGAAGCATATGTGCAGTTAGGTGGACTCTGCCTGCAACGCGGGGATCTGGACGGCTGCCTCGCATACAACAAGGAGGCGATTAAGGTAAGGGCCGGGTTTTTTGAAGCCCACGGAAATATTGGATTTGTACATCTTCAAAAGGGAGAGACGGAGGAAGCTATTGCAGCGCTTAAAAAGGCTATTCGTTACAACTCCAACTTCATTCAGGCTTATGCCACATTAGCAAACGCCTACCTCATGTCAGGGCTGGTTGATGAGAGTATAGCAGCTAACCTGAAGGCCTTGAAACTCGAACCCAATTTTTCGGTCGCCCACAACAACCTGGCGATAGCCTATATTGAAAAAAAGGAATATGACAAGGCCGTAGAACATTGTGACAAGGCAATTGAACTTGGTTATGAGGTGGCTCCGGAAATCCGGGAAGAGATTGAAAAGCACAGATAAGAAAAAAGTGTAAAGTGCCTAAAGTGAACTAAAGTGCCTAAGGTTGCCGACTTCGCCATAGTAGCCCTGGCTACGACGGCTGAAAAGGTGGTACGCCAATTTGTAACTGCTCAGGTTCAAAGTTCAGGGGTTCACGGTTCTGGGTTACCTTTCTTTAGTTAACCTTCACTAACCTTGAACCTGTGAACCGTGAACCTAACAATCAGTATACCCTTCCTTTTTCAATAGTTCGTGATACCAGAGTGAGAACTCGTACATACCCTTAAACTTATCATCATCGTTGATTATTCCAAGGCAAAGTTCAAGCACTCCGCTTCCGTATGCATTGCTGTACTCTTCAGCGCTTCGTGTTTGCAGGAACTCCCGCACGAGCATCTGAGTGGTGCGCTTTGTTTTATCTTTCCGTATGTCTATAGGGTCTTTCGGCATTTGAAAGGGGTCCCATTCCTCATATCCTTTTTTTAGGATATGTTTTTGCCGCCGTGGAGACATGCTTTCAAAGATAAACTTTTTCCTTTTTTCCTCTTCTTCAGGCGAGACCTTAGTCATTGTTTTCCCCTTGTTTTTCATCGGCTTTCTTGCCGGTTGTAATTCCAAGATACTCTTCATTATAATCGGTAAGAAGGGCCATGGATAATGGCACGAGCATGTCAGACATCTTTACATGCTTAGACCGAATCGTTTTTACAAGGTCGGCGGATATTTCGTAAAGCTTGCTTTGAATAATATCCAGCTTAACCGTGGGATACTGTTTGCCTTCTACAAATCCTGACATCCCACAGGTATGAACCTCGCTTCCTATGGATGTCGGTATCCCGTACAGCCTGCACGTTATTGGCCGATGTTCATAAAGGTCACACTGTTCATCATCGTTAAGAAGGGGGCATTTGACGCGTTCCTTTGCCATTTCCGTCAGTATTTCACCCTCTTTCTTTCCGGTTTCCAAATCTTTGTATGCCTTTTTCTTGATCTTATATACGTCACGATCAGCCCTGTCGGCCCTCTCAATAAGCCCGTCTTTTCCCTTGCCCTTAAACTTCTTTTTGAAGTGATGGTTGATA
>JAFDAE010000119.1 GCA_019314005.1 Deltaproteobacteria bacterium
CTGAGAATTATCACGAGGTCACTATCTGTACGTAGGACCTCATCATACAATTGAATATGCGTCGAAAGGGACACTCGTGGTCCCTCGTAGGGAGATGACCTACCCTACCTGATGATGACAGGTCAATCTAATAGAAGGGAGGTGATACTATGACGTTGAAGGAACTCGGAGTGTTGAAGGAGGGGGATTGGGTAATCCTTCGGGACGGAAGAGAAGGGGTCTTTTTGGAAGCGCACGAGTACAGTCGGAAGATGAACTGCGCCTTCGTATTCGTGAGTCTTCCCAACGAGGAAGGATGCTTCAGTCACAATGAGAACCTGTGGCCTGCACAAATCAAGTACAAGAAAGGTGGCAACACTATGAGGATGTAGACAAAGGGGGCTTGTCCCCCTACATGCGTATCTCTTAGGAGGTATTCATGTAGGGACACATGTCTCAAATAAACCAAAGAGGAGGTGTTATTATGCCAGTAGTACAGAGGATAAGAAGGGTATGGTGTGACGAACCTGAGTATGACGAGAGGACTGACATCGATCCGGAGTTCGATGAAGACTCAGAAGAATGGTTCAGGGTCATTATTGATGAGACCGACGATGCACTCGAAGAACGTCTCTCATGGGCATGGAGGGAGAAGGTGGTTGGACAAATCAACGAGGTCCGTACCCAGTTGGACACGTTGGAGAATCAGTTGAGTATCTTCAACACCAAAGGTCTGAAAATACTCACTGCGAACTTGGACAATCTCAATATCGCAATGTTCTCAATCACCCTTGATTCCAACGACGGGGAGTAGGTATGGAAGGATACTCAGAGCGATGGAACGGCAGAGTATGGGTAACCATACCCATTGGAGAGGGTACGCCCCTGCACATAGATGCAAAAGAACTCATCAAACAATGTTTCTTTAGAGGAGGTAACAATATGTATAAAGTAAGTTCATGGGCAGTGTCCAAAACAGGTGCAGAGATAGGTGGTGGGTTTATCAAAGAAGTGCCTACTATCAGTGAAGCAGCAGATGTTATGCTCCCATATTTGGAGCGTGCAATCAGAGGTGGTGGTAACATCAGCGGCAACATACGTGATGGGTTCAAGTTCGAAGACCCTATGTACAACATGGCCGATTGCGAAATCAGAATGGAGGAATAAATACAATCTTAAATCATTATTTCAAGAGGAGGTGTTACCATGGGAAAGAAGAATAACGACAGAAGAAGGCACAGTATGGAGAAAAGTCACAGACATGACGAACTCTCAAACGTGGAGTGTGCTAACAACAAGTGCGCAAGGGTCAATGGCCGGGAAGGCGTTGCACGCGTCTTCATCAAACAGAACGTGGTGAAAAGAGCAGGGGAGAACCACGGACCCTTGTACTGCTACTCTTGTGCGATGTGGCGCAAGACAGGCATGACACGTGCAGAAGCAAAGAGAGCGAAAGGATTGAGGGTCAAGAACAAGGACGAGCTCGTTAGAGCGGAAAAACTGAAGGCCATGACCGCAGGTAACAAATACAAGTAGTCGGACCCTGTCCAAGGGGGTAACACGGGTTACTCCCTTGTATGGTTTAGTGTCTGACTAAATCAAATCTAAATAACAGGAGGTGGTAACATGGGAATGCCTGAACCAGGAACACTGGAGTATGAGGACATGGTGGACTTCATAAGGAAAGACCTCGAATCTGGCATGAGATACACAAAACTCATCAAGGCTGCAAAGGATAGTATCGAGGCTAGGGGCGGGAACTTCGATGAGGAGTTCGATAGATGGAAAAAAGAAAGGAGGCGGCAATATGACAGATGAATTCAAGGTGTTGTTGGTACTTGCGCCATTGGTTCTCATTACCGTGTTCGGGATGATGCATACGTTCATTACCAATTCTGAATTTAGGAAGGGTATCTATATAATCTGTGGTCTTGGTGCAGCATTCACGGGATGGGTGTTTCTTATCAGGGCTTTATAATGCCTGACTAAATCAAATCAAATAGAGGAGGTAGTAATATGGGAGCAGGTTTAATAGATAGGTACATGAGGTGCTTGAGGGAAATGGAAACATTGTCGAACAAGTTGAAATTCTTACTTATTCGGCGTACGTCAAAGCCAGACGTGAGAGACGCTCAGGCGAGGTTCTTGATTAACAATGGTTGGTGTGTGATAAACACTAATGCATTACGCAAAGGAACCGCGCTGACTAGTGGTTGGGTAAAAGACTGTTCCGCTGAAGAAGTAAAGAATGCCAAATTGGAAATGGGCAGAATAGCACAAGAAGGTGCCTAACCTAACGGCAACGAGCTTGGGCACGTCGCGGGCAGTCATATCAGGCAGTTAAACAGTAGTATGGTGGGGTATGCATATTTACCCATCCAAATAAACCATAGGTATTACGGTAAGTTAGGTGTACCATGGTCATACCTATAGAAAGGGGGTGAATAAATGACATGCGACTAATCAAGGTGCAGTGGGACTACTACAAGAGTCTCACGCCGATACAGTGGCTAATGGTGGTATTCTTTTACAGGGAACTCTTTAACTATATCTTCGGATAGGAGGTGTTACTTATGGCGTTTTGTATTCATCATCAACATTGCAAGAGTGGTGGAGTCAATGGTAATTGTGTTACTTTCCCCCCGACAAAAGTCGACAGGGTGAATCGTGGTCTCACCATTTGTGGGCGTATTGACCAGTCCATCGTCACAGGTGAGAAAAAGAAGTCCACAACCAAGAAACGGAACCCACTCAAACAGTCCAAGATGGACGGATAGTAAGTAGCGTTGCTAGCGGGGGTGACTTCGGTCGCCCCTTGCGATGGAGCATACTTGCTCTAAATCAAATAACAGGAGGTAATACTATGGATTTAGAAGGAGTAAAGATTGTAACAACGTTGTACGGTGGTGGTTCTGTCGAGCGTACGCTCAACACGGACGATGTGTTTGATGAATATGGTGATCCACAGAAACAGTTCTTATCATGGACATTGTCAGAATGCATAAAGGCCGTAAGGGGAGGAACCACCATCACCATCAAACCCGTTATGAGTCTTGATGATGAGTATGAGGTGGCGTGGGACAACATGTCCGACACATCGCAGTTCGCCATATGTGGTCTCATACACGCTGGAAAGAAGATTGCAGCCATCAAACTTGTACGTGAGGAAACGCAATGGGGGCTCAAGGAAGCCAAGCAGATGGTTGACAGCGCGTGGATTCATACTAAACTAGGGGAGGTGGTATAACATGAAAGGATACATTCAGGCTACTGACTCACGGTATCAGGAATGGATTGACGCTAATGTATCTGATGAATGTAGACAAACGTGTTTACCTAAATCAAAGGCAATGGCTGAAACATTTCCTGAATTAAGGGTAGTTGGACATCACGGCATCTTCAGTGGACACGCTTGGTGTATAAACAAGGATGAGGAAGTAGTAGATCCAACCGCGCATCAATTCGGTGCAAGTGGATACGCTTACAATTCAATCTACTTAGAATTGGATAACTTTCCTTTAGGTAAATGTCCTTGGTGTGGTGAAACAAGATGGAAAGACACACCAGGAGTACGTTCCTATCTGGAACAGTATGGGTCTGCTGAAGAACAAGTAGGTCCTCACAAGTTCTGTGACGAACAGGAAAAAGAGTGCATGGAAGAGTGCATGAAAGGGGGTGATTAGATGATAATAGGTCCTGTGAATACGTTTCCATATATACTTAGTCCAGGAAGTGCTACCGCAATGGGTCATGAACTTAAACCTGACACATTCAGACGTTCAGCGCCCAAGATAGGTAGGAATAAACCCTGTCCGTGTGGTAGTGGTAAGAAGTACAAAAAATGTTGCATAGAGAAAGGAGATGGTATAGTATGAGTTATCTGTCCAGCGACTTCGGTTACTATGCACTCACACTGATTATCGGTGTGATTATACTCGCAATTATCTTTCGGAAAAGGGGGTGATACACAATGAAGGACGTAATCGTTGAATACAAAGGACAAAATCGAGTACGTCTGGTTAAACAGGTAAAAGAGAGGGACATGATAGAACGGGCCATGGTAAAGTCTCGTAAGGACAAAAAGATATACAAGTACACTGAACGGGACGTTGTCAGTGAGATTGTCTGTTCCCCGCGAATTATCCCGCAACCTGGGTCTGAATTTGAAACACGGTGTATATCCAGATGTTGGAAGACCCGTAAGAGAGGTAAACCTAAACCAAAGAAAGCATGGCAGAGGCATGGGGAGATAAAGCGCTACAAGTATGGACGTGTCAGGTGCTACTACTACCCATCAGTAAGAATCTTAAACGAGTTGGGACTGTGTATCTACCCCGACGTAATCAGAGTAGAGGAGGTGTTAGAAAGATGGGAACAAGACTAAACTGGGAACGGTTGAATATGCGAGAGAAAATACGCGACCGGGGGAGCGTGGACGGTAGGTTTGCGCCAGAGATGAGGCGCATCGAGCGGATTACCAAATCCACCAAGAAAAGGCGGTTGACTGACGCCGAAAAACGCAGTCTATATTACGTTTTAACAGGAGAAAGAATCTAAAGGGAGGAAACAAAATGCATATGTACGAAATGAAGGTAGATGGAACCACACTAAGCTTTTTCGGTCCTTGGGCAAAGCACGTGAAGGAGTTATGTAAATCGGGCGGAGCACCCTCTCTGATCAGGGCTATTCGTAGAGAGATTGCAAGTCGGCCAGTCAAATCGGTGACCACGTACGAACCACTGAAAAAGGAGGTGACAACATGAGAAAAATCAGATACATCGTTTGGCATTTACCACTCATCAAGAAACCGTTGATGGTTGGGGTTGCAACATTGGCGTTCTACGTGTATTGCATGATTAACCTTTATCCGTAGTATCCAACTGGGCTGGGGGGAGGCATCGGGTCTCCCCCCTATCTCCATGAGGGTTCTAATAGGTAGAACCTTCGTTGAGGTATAAATCCAAATAAAAGGAGGTGATATTATGTTGTTCAAAGACTGTGAGTTTAATGGTCCTGCTCCGTTGATTGAGGGCACTCGGTTTGAGGGGTGTACCTTCAATATTACTAGCGAGAATGACTTACCTGCCGCATGGCAGTGCGTCGATTGCACTGTGAACTATGAGGGAAAGACGTTCTCATTCGGACTATCATCAAATTAGAAAGGAGGTAAGTAATATGCCGTATATCTACTGCCCAAAGTGTAATGGGAAAATAGATGATTGGCGGGAGGCTTTCAAGGGGTGTAAACATTGTGGTTTTGAATACTTCAAGGTGGATGACCCTAATACACGCGGTGTTATGAGAGCCATGTTGGATGAAATCGTTGAACTCAAAGGGGACATCAAGGAACTAAGAGAGGAGCTTAAAGCTCGAAACCATATCGCTTAAGGAGGTAATGTAACATGTTTATAACAGGAAAAGAAGCCAAACGTCTCATTTCCAACTACTTCAGGGATAGGTACAAAATGATCATCCCACCTGAAGGTATGAATTGGAAGTACGAGAGGATTGGAGGGTACGACAATGAATTCATGGTGTCCGGGCTTGAGCTCGGGATTGATGTCTTCAACGACCTGCCAGGGGGAGGGGATTATGAAAAAGATAGTCAGGATAGCAATAGCGACTAAGGGTGGGCTCAGGTTCGGTTATGAGAAGATAGTAATGATACCTGAGACCAAGGACAAAGAAGTCAGCGTTATCGCCGACATTATACCTTTGTATACAATACCAATAATAAAGAGGATAGACACCTATGCATAAGAAACTCTTGGTGATGCTTATTATCCTGCTCATTGCAAAACATGTGATGTTCGACGCTATGACGGAAGACCGCGGCGGTAAGTTGTTGCACGCTGGATTACACGGCGTCAGTACACAGATGATTTTGCTGGTATGTGCCCCAGTACTGAGTATCCCTGTTATACTGACCCTCGCGGCCTTTGACTTCGGGGTTCACTATGCAGTGGACAAGGTCAAGTTGATTGCGTTCCGTGAGAAGTACAAAAGAAACGGAACCGTGACAAGAGTGGAGTACTGGACTTTAACAATCTTAGACCAGGCCTTACATGCCATGACGTATGCTATTATCATGCTCGTGGTGATTAGGTCAATACGAAGGGAGGTAATATAATATGCCGTGGAAATACTGTATCAATTGTGGTGGTGAGGTGAACGACTGGCGTGAAGCATTTGAAGGGTGCAAGAGTTGTGGTGAGGTGCATCTTCAGTTAGATGATGGTGATGTAAAAACCTGCGTTCGAAACCTCATGGATGAAATAGATGAACTCAAAGAGGAAATATTCAGAATCAAAAACCCTAACTATGACGAAGAATTATAGAGGAGGTGTTGATATGAATGTAATAAATATGAAAGACGTAACAATAGCAGGTGTTCCAATATTTATCCCCAACTTGAATCCAAAACTGCATAAACTGGTTTGTAAGGTGACAAAGCAGGTACCTGTTCAAGATTCCATGTTGAGTGAAACAAAGACTTATGACGTGGCATTTGTTGGGCAACGCGCAGAACTCGCTGCTCAGGTGTTGAAAGAAGGCACCAAAGTCAACTTGACTGGCCATTTCTACTGCACGTCCTTTATTAATGACGATGGGCGCCATACGGGACGTGTGACCCTCATGGTCCATAAACTCAGCCTACCAAAACCCGTATGTGTTGAGTACGAACCGTTCGATTATCAAATGGCTACTGTGGGCAAATTCGG
>JAFDAE010000120.1:0-6689 GCA_019314005.1 Deltaproteobacteria bacterium
TTTTCTGAGATTAAAAAAGGGGGTTCTTTGAACCCCCTTTTTTAATGGTTGATTGAGACCTTTGCCGGCTGGACTAATGATCACATACATTGGCGCCTGTTGCCATTATTCCGGACAGATATTGCTGTACCAACTCTTCCGGGGACAAGGCCTGCGCTCCAGTAATAACCTTTATTCCCGCTTCGTCAAAAAGACTGATCGCTTTTTGCCCCATCCCACCTGCAATAATCATGTTCGCGCCAAGCTCGTGGAGCCATCGCGGTAAAACGCCAGGTTCATGTGGGGGAGGCGTCAATAACTCTTTATTCTTTATGTCTCCGTTATCCACATCCATCAAAGCAAACTGCTCACAATGTCCAAAATGCGCGGTAAGTTTACCTTGTGCTAATGGAATAGCAATTTTCATTATAATACTCCCTCCTTTTTCATCAAGCCCAATGCCCATCCACATTTGCTCCATCGGCAGACTTAAGCTCGCCATTCTTGTATTTTTGAATTCCGTCAATAACACGTCCACCTGCTCCAACCTCGACCTTTACGCCGGCAGCCGAAAGAACTTGAAACGCCTTTGGGCCGCAATTGCCTGTAATCACCACTTCGGCTTTATTGTCCACAATTGCCTTGCCTGCCTGAATCCCTGCGCCCTGCGGAAGATTCAAATTCTGAGTGTTCTCTACTACATCAAAATCGAGTGTTTCAGGATCAACTATAATAAAATATTGAGCCCTCCCGAACCGGGGATCAATATCGGACTGCAGGGTCTTACCCGTCGATGTAACCGCAATTTTCATCTCTCTTCACCTCATTTTTTATATTTTATACGTTTAAATATTCAGCCACGAATGAACACGAATTTACACAAATAAATCTTTCAAGTTTTTTTCCTTTATTCGAGTCCATTCGTGGCTGTATAGTTGCTACTCATACCTCAATTGATAGTTGTCATACCCATTCCCGGTTCATCGCTGTCCCGCAAACCGGGCAGCCTTCGCTATAACACGGCTTCCCTCTATGATGGGTCAACTTACGTCCACACTCAGGGCACATACAGTACCCGCCAGGGCCTGCGCCTCTACCTCCTCCTTTACCACGATATCGACCACTCTTTCCTCTTTTGCCAATCTGTCTGCCACAATAGCCGGGCATATAGAAAAAAGGCTGCTCAAGCTTATCCTCTTTAAAGGCACATAAGACCTCCACTACGTCACCGGCTATTCCCGATATAACCCGAATACCGGCACTCTCAAACAAATTATAGAAATATCCGCTGATCCCACCACAAATAAGTGTATTAATGCCTGCCTCTTGAAATATCATTAAGCGTTTCTCGAGACTAAGGCCATCTAATATTATATCATCTCTCCCTGTCTCGCGATTCCCCTTGATCTCTATGACAGACACTCTAAGACACGAATCGAACACAGGTGAAATCCGTGTGCCAAATATCGGGATAGCCACCTTTGTCATGATACTCATCTCTTATGAGCAACCATCGTGCCAAAAATTATATATATACTTTCCTTGCAATATACTGAAATAACATTACTTATTTATTCACAATACTCCATTGCCCTGAGACCTTTGCAAAACTGCCATTTTTTCGTGATGCGGCGTCAGGCTTCAAATTTTAATCCTCAAAATACCTAATGTATTCCTCCGGTTAAAACTTTCGCCTTCCTTGCCTGACAAAAAAATGTCACGTTTTTCAAAGGTCTCGCCCTCTGTGCCCGGAACAACATGAAACTATAAAAAAACAAAAAGGGAACAGAATGCACCTTTGTACTTGAAAATAACAATAAAGAGATTATATTTATGATGCCCATGTAAAAAATCCTTTTTACATGGATTAAGGAATTTAGGGATTAAGGAATTGCGAATTATTTAAAAACATGGGCCAGTTTTGACTTTTTGCGAGACCATCAACATTGGAGAGTACGAAATGAGCAAAAATGACCTTGCAATAGAAAAATATCAAAATATTATACTAAACAGCATAGCCGATGGCGTATTTACAGTAAACAACAAAAAACAAATAACATCGTTTAATACGGCGGCTGAGAGGATAACCGGTATTTCGTCGGAAGAAGCAATCGGTAGGCCCTGTTACGAGGTCTTTAGGGCCAATGTGTGCGAATCCGGCTGTATACTTGAGCAAACAATAAAAACAGGGCAATCTATCGTTAACATGCCTATTTATATTGTCCGCGCTGACAAGAAACAGATTCATATTAGTATCAGCACTGCCCTTTTGCGCGACAATTCCGGTAACGTCATCGGGGGGGTGGAGACCTTTCGCGATCTTACCGAAGTCAATGAACTTAGGAAGGAAATTCGAAAACAGCACTCTTTCGGTGATATCATCAGTAAGAGTGAGAAAATGATTCGCATCTTTGGAATACTTCCCCAGATTGCCAACAGTAACAGTACGGTTCTCATTGAAGGCGCCAGCGGCACGGGGAAAGAACTGATTGCCCGTGCTCTTCACAACAATAGTACACGCCGCGAAAAACCTTTTGTGGCTGTCAACTGTGGCGCTCTGCCGGATCCATTGCTTGAATCAGAGCTTTTCGGATATGTTGCCGGCGCTTTTACTGATGCAAAAAAAGACAAACCGGGTCGCTTTGCGATGGCCAAGGGGGGGACTATATTTTTAGATGAGATTGGTGATATATCGCCGGCGCTCCAGGTCCGACTTCTCCGCGTTCTCCAGGAAAGAGTCTATGAACCTTTGGGAGCGGTCAAGGCTGTCAATGCCGATGTCCGGGTGGTTACCGCAACAAACAAAAAATTAGAGGATCTTATAAAAAAGGAAATGTTTCGAGATGACCTCTATTACAGGATCAATGTAATTAAACTTTCTCTTCCCACGCTTTCTGAGAGGAAAGAAGATATTCCCCTCCTTTTGGAACACTTTATCGACCATTTTAACCATATTACCGGCAAGGGAATTTCAGGTGTCTCTGATGAAGCAATGGCGGCTATTATGCATCATAACTGGCCTGGGAATATACGTGAACTCGAAAACGCCATTGAACACGCATTTGTTCTGTGTCAAGATGAGTTGATCCGATTGAGACACCTGCCGAGACACTTGATTCCGGAAGACCGTTCCATATTGCTGACTGCCGGCAAGACCCTGAAAGAGATAGAAAAACGCGCGATCCAAGAAACATTAATGAGAAATAACTGGAAACGAATGGCCACAGCGCGAGAATTGGGAATTGACAAGAACACGCTTCGACGCAAAATGATACGGCTTGGGATTAAGGAGAAGTGACGTACGCAAGGCACTACAGGTAAGATGACCTATAATATAAGCTCAAAGAAATACGCATAGCGGGAAAATGACAAGTTAACCTATCTTAGCAACACGTCTGGCCTGACAAGATCAAAGAAAATATGTTCAAGATATCTGCCTTTCTTGTGGCTTCATCATCGGCACATTCCATTGTTTCCCGAGCCGCTTCCATTTCCTTTTTCCAATAATTTTTGCCGCGTCCTTCCAGAACATCTTTTCTGACGGCAATTGCAAACTTTAACAAAGACGCAACCACAAACTTTTCAACATCCTCGCTTTTTGGGAAAAACCTTGATGCAAGAGACATCGCACTCCCCCACGTTTGCCGAAAACTACCGGCAAATTTGGTCGAACGCATGGCATTGAATACATGATAGATAATAGATGAATCCGAGACAATATCATCATGATCTTTGAGATATTCATCGACCTTGTTTCCTACATGACTTTCACCGAAATGCTTTTCAACTAATTCGCAGAAATATGAATCCGGTTTTTTACACTCTTCTTCACTTTCGTATAACAGTCGCGCCGCCTCGCTACCCATTACAATTTCCTCCTTTCTGTTGCTATATTGTAATATCCCTTAATTTTCTAATCGCACTTTTTATGTATTTCTATAATAAAAAAAACCTTCTATCAAGTGCTTTTTTTCACATATCATCTTAACCTATTAATACTTATGATAAATTAAATGAACCCCTCGCATAACTGCCTTTTTTAAGCGCTGTGGCATCGGGTTTTAAATATTGATGAATTCGTAAAAAAATTTAACCCCGATAGTTAACGGGACAAGCCTCTGGAGTACATTGAGTATTTCGAGGATAGCGCTGACGCTTCACTGCGCGCCAAAATTTGCAGCCTAACGCCGCATCACGGGGCACGAAGTGAATCCCGCTATAAGCGGGATCATAATGGCAGTTATTCAAAGCTCGAATTGTGTAAGGATGTACAAAAAGGGAATTTGGATTGTTGAAATGTACTCAGAAGGAATGATCTTGAGGGGTTAAAGTTGCGGCTACCAAGAGCATTTTGATGCTGGATAAAATTAAGAATATAGGTTGGTGCCGAAGGCGGGACTCGAACCCGCACAGGCGTCGCCCACTGCCCCCTCAAGACAGCGTGTCTACCAGATTCCACCACTTCGGCAATGATGGCGTCGTAAAAAGCCCAATCTACTGCGTTGTAGTAGTTTTTCAGGCACTCGACATACCATATGTATGCCTTCATACCTGAAAAACTACTACGCCTTATATATTGACCTTTTTACTTAGCCATCCTTTATCAAACTCAAGACTTTTTTTGAGGATTGTGTAGGTGTCGGTTCAGAAACTCTCAGTCCCCTCTGCTTCTTTTGCTGCTTCCTGATCCGTATCCGTTTTGGGAACTATATCTTCTGTCTGTTGAGTACTCTGTGCGGCCGACTCTAAATCTGTCTTCCCTTCCTCTTGTTCGGTGCGCTGAGTCGGTTCAGGGGCTTGAGTTTTTTCCTGTGCCCCTTCCTCTTCCGGGGCTGATACCGGCGGAGTGACCTCTGACATAACCGATTCCACGGTCTTATGTCCTGACATATAAGCTAAACCTAAAGAGGTTAACATAAAAACCACAGCAGCAGCAGTTGTCAGCTTTGTCAAAAAAGTACTGGCCCCGCCACTTCCGAAAAGGGTTTGGCTCGCTCCTCCTCCAAAAGACACGCCCATACTAGCACCTTTTCCGGTCTGAAGGAGTACAATTAAGATTAATGCTACACAAACCACAATATGTATGACAATGACTATAGTTGACATAATAACTCTCAGGATGAGGAAGTTGCAAAATTGAAAGTTTTGAAACCGCCTCAGGATATCTTAAATTTTATAATTCCAGCAAATGAAGAAGCGGTAAGACTCGCTCCCCCAACTAAAGCCCCATCAATATCAGGCTGTACCATGAGGCCGGCGATGTTGTTCGGTTTTACGCTGCCACCATACAATATCCTTACGATATTTGCAATCTCTTTCCCGTACAAATCGGACACGCGTTTTCTTATAAAATGGTGGACCTCTTGAGCCTGTTCATTTGAAGCTGTCTTCCCCGTGCCAATGGCCCACACCGGCTCATAAGCGATGATAATCTTTCCAATATCATCAGCGGCAATACTCTCTAACCCTTCTGATACCTGTTTGTCAAGTACTGAAAATGTTTTTTCCGCTTCCCGCTCTTCTAATGACTCTCCTATACAAAAAATAGGACCCAGGTTATGTGCCAACGCCGCTTTGATTTTTCGGTTCACAGTAGCATCGATCTCGCCAAAATACTGCCTTCTCTCAGAGTGGCCGACAATGACATACGAACAACCAATACTTATCAGCATACCCGGCGAGATCTCTCCTGTATATGCCCCTTCAGACTCCCAATAAAGATTTTGTGCGGCCAATTGAATATTGCTCCCTTTGATTCTGTCGGCTACCACACTCAAAGCGGTGAAAGGGGGTGCGACAACCACGTCCACATCATCCACGCCTGCGATGAGGTCCTTTAATTCACTTATCAGCTCCAATGCCTCTTCGCCGGTTTTATACATCTTCCAATTTCCAGCAATACAGGGTCTTCGGTCCGCCACGATTTCCTCCTTTTATTTTTCAATTAGCGACTTTTTTTGACAGGATAAACAGGATTTACCCGCCCGCCTCGCCTGAGCGAAATCGATAGCGGGCAGGTAAATCCTGTCTAATAAAAAAGGCAACCTCCGTCTGGTTACTACAACGGCTGTTTTGCTATATAAGTCGCAAGGTCGACCATGCGAGTGGAATACCCGCATTCATTATCATACCACGAAAGAACCTTCACCATATTGTCAACGACATAGGTAGTGCCGGCATCCACGATAGAAGAAAGTGAAGATCCGTTAAAATCTATAGAAACCAAAGGTTCCTCACAGACACCCAAGATCCCTTTTAAATCGCCTTCGGCCGCAGATTTCAGCGCATTGTTCACATCCCCCACGGTGAGCCCGCTCTTTTCTACATTTACAACCAGATCAACAATAGAAACATTCGGGGTTGGAACCCTTATTGCCAGACCGTTCAATTTCCCCTGAAGCTCCGGCAGAACCAATCCTACCGCCTTGGCAGCCCCGGTAGTGGTAGGAATCATAGACACAGCAGCCGCCCGCGTTCTGCGCAGGTCTTTGTGGGGAAAATCAAGGAGTCGTTGATCACCGGTATACGCATGAATAGTTGTCATTAACCCTCTCTGAACTCCAAAATTCTCCATGAGGACTTTTGCTACAGGTGCAAGGCAGTTGGTTGTGCACGACGCATTTGATATTATATGATGTTCTTTGGGATCGTACTGGAACGCATTGACCCCCATCACAACCGTAACATCCGGATCTTTGGCAGGAGCAGAA
>JAFDAE010000120.1:6702-12556 GCA_019314005.1 Deltaproteobacteria bacterium
CTCGCCTTGTCGCGAAATAGCCCGGTACACTCCATAACAATATCCACATTGAAGTCTTTCCAGCGCAGATGTGCCGGATCTTTAATTGCGGTAAGCGGAATAGATTTGCCGTCCACCACGATTGCATCCTCTGTTGAGCTAACTTCGGCATTGAGCGTACCGTGTACTAAATCGTGGTTTAAAAGATATGCCATTGTATGAGCATCTGTAAGGTCATTAATAGCAACAACTTCCACATCCTCATTAGCCATTGCCGCTCTAAATACCAGTCTTCCAATACGTCCAAAACCATTGATACCAACTCTTATACTCATACCCACTCCTTTCGTGTTTTTGATTATATAATAGGAAAAATCTTGGTTTTAATCTTTAGAACCGGTCCGTCTTAAATAGAAAAGGAATATCTAAGACCACAACAATTCATTATAACTTCCTTGACATAATCAAGGCATCCTCTCCTGTCTCAGAATAATATCCCGGTCGTCTTCCCACCACTTTAAATCCAAACTTTTTGTAAAATGAAATCGCTGGCTGATTAGATGGACGAGTCTCTAAAACAGCCACTTTGAGCTGTTTTTGACACCCCTCTGAAAACACATGCCGAAAAAGCTTGGTTCCAATACCCCGCCTCCGGCATTCAAGTGAAACCGCGATATTCATGATATGAATCTCATCTACAACGAACCAAAAACAGACATAACCAACAACACGGCCTGCTCCATCAGCCCTCTTTTCCTTTATAACAATATTACGAGCATTCGGATTCTCCAGCTCGCTTTCAAATGCCTTACGGCCCCATGGAGATGGAAATGAGGCATTTTCAATAGCCAGGACCTGATCTATATCTTCCCGGCGCATTGCTGTTGTATAAAACTCCAAAGCCACTCATAAAAAACTTGCAAGGAGACTGACACTAGTTTCCCGCCCGCTTATTCCCTTTTAAAATACTGCTGGCAAGCGAGATACTCTTCTGACCGTAATTGTATACCTCTTGAGAAAGCTCTTGCAAGGTTTTTCCTTCTCTCTTATTAAGCGAACGAATTAAAATCGGCAGATTAACACCTGTTATAACCTCAATTTTTCCTTCTTCCAAAAATGAAAGGCTCAGGTTGGACGGAGTCCCGCCAAACATATCCGTTAGAATTAAAACGCCTTCTCCATTATTTACCTTCTTGATTCCTTGAGCGATCTTTTTCCTCAAACCTTCGGCGTCTTCTTTTAAATCGATTGATACAAAATCGAGATACTCAAAAGGGCCTTCCAATATGAATTCTACAGCCTCGATCAAGGCTGCTCCTAAACGAGCATGTGTCGCTATAACAATACCTACCACTAAAACCTCCTATCGAGACCTTTGCAAAGACTTCCTATCCCAACTCAATGTCCCGGTGTTTGAGAGATATGTAATTAATTTTTTGCTCTAAGCGCTTGTAAATCTCAGCGCTAATGGTAACCGAGCGATGCTTTCCGCCGGTGCATCCAAAAGCAATAGTCAGATAAGATTTCCCTTCTTTCTCATAAAGAGGGACTAAATAGTCAAATAGATCAAACATTTTTTTTAAAAAGATTGTGGTCTCATCCCATTGTAATACATAACTCCGAACTGCGGGGTCTTCTCCATTTAATTCTTTCAGGTCTGGAATAAAATACGGATTGGGAAGAAACCGCACATCAAATACCAGGTCTGCGTCATATGGAATCCCGTACTTGTATCCAAACGAAAGGACTTGTGCATGCATTGCGCCGGTAGCGCCTGACTTAAGGACATGGTTAACAATGACATCTTTCAATGCATGTACGTTGTAAGTAGAGGTGTCAATTACCTTATTGGCAATCTCTTTTAACTCATCCAACGCCCCTTTTTCCGCTCGTATTCCCTCCAAGAGGGTTTTGCCGCCTGTCGCGATGGGATGCTGACGTCGTGTCTGGCTGTACCGGCGTAGGAGCGCCTCATCTGATGCTTCTAAAAAGATAATATCGAATTCGTATCCTTGGGACCGAAGTCTGGATAAAACATCTTTATATTCAGCCAGGAAGGCCTCCTCACGAAGGTCCATCACAAGGGCAATCTTAGAAATCTCTGATCCGGTTTCTATCTGAAATTCTAAGAACTTGGGAAGAAGGGCAACCGGAAGGTTGTCCACGCAAAAGTAGCCTACATCTTCGAGTGCTTTAATCGCCGTACTTTTTCCGGATCCGGAAAGTCCGGTAATAATAACGATTTTTATATCTCCACACTCCTTATCTTAAGCAAAAAGTCCCTGGTAAGCCTATCTTGGTTTTATCATCTGTCATTGGGCATTTACCATTAAAAAAATGACAGATGTGAAATGATCAACGAGAGTGTTATCAAGTGACCAAATGCAACGGTCTCGAATTGAAGACTTTTTACGAAATCATCAAAACTCTGAATCTTCTGATTGAATTATCTGATATAAATCGTCTCGTGTATCGGCAACCATTAGACGTTCCTTAAAAGAACCGTCTTTCAACAGCCTTGATATTCTGGCCAGCATTTTTAAATGGACTCCTGTAGAGCCTTCAGGGGTGATCAACACAAAAAACAGATGCGTTGGTTTTCCGTCCATAGCATCAAAGTCTACCCCTTTCCGACTTCGCCCAAATGCCAACAGGAGTTTATCAATCGTCTTCACTTTCCCATGTGGGATCGCGATTCCCCCTCCTATCCCGGTACTACCCAGCCTTTCACGTTCTACTAAAACTTGCACCAGCTCTTCCTGTGTCCTCCCTGAAGCTTTAGTTAGGGTATCGGCCAGCGCTTTTAAGACACCTTCTTTGCTCTGAGAATTTATATCAGGAAGGATAGAATCTTTTGCTAATGAATCGAGTAGCCTCATATTTATAGCTCGGAATTATTCTTTCGGTTAAACAAAATAAGAGAATTATACCCTTGTACGGGTTACGGGTTACGGGTTACGGGTTACGGGTTTCATAACACGCAACTCGTAACACGCAACTTATTTTTAAGTCTCTAAGACCAGAATAGCTGAAAACATTTTTCTTAAACGATACAGTATTAAGCTGTTGCCTCAATAAGACCGTAATTGTCGTCTTTTCGGCGATATAAAACATTAACTTTTTCGGTTCTAGCATTTCTGAAAACCAAAAAGGAGTTATTGATCAATTCCATTTGCATAATAGCTTCTTCAATATCCATAGGTAATACTTCAATCTGCTCCGCTTTTATAACTTTTGGTTCATTAAGTTCCGACAAGCCGGCTTTATCTAAGGCGTTCAACTTATCACGCTTAGATCCGGCTCGTGCAGCTGCTCTACGCTTCTTAAATCGCTCTTTATTCTTTTTGACCTGTTTTTCCAATTTGTCCATGACTATATCGATGGCGGAGTACATATTGTCGGTCTCTTCGGTCCCTTTAACCTTAAACCCATCACCAGCAATAGTTACCTCGGCTATATGACGAAACTTTTCGACCGAAAGGACCACATTCGCCTCGGCAGGATTATCCAAGTATTTATCCAGCCTATTCATTTTATCGTCAACATACATTTTTAGAGTATCAGAAGGATCTATCTTTTTAAATGTAACAGAAATTTGCATAACTTTTACCTCCTACTTTGAGACCTTTGCATAACGCGACATTTTTTCGTCAGGCAAGAAAGGCAAGAAATTTAACCGGAGGAATACATTAAGTATTTCGAGGATTAAATTTTGAAGCCTGACACCGCATCACGGGACACGAAGTGAAGCGTGAGCGCTCATATGGCAGTTATGCAAAGGTCTCACTTTGCTTTAAAACGCTTCCGCTTGCTAGACGGCAGCACCCCCAAACTTTCCCTATATTTTGCCACAGTTCTACGCGCAATATGAATATTTGCTTTAGCAAGTATCGCCACCATTTTTCGATCGCTGTATGGCTTGGTAGTATCTTCAGATTGAATAATCTGACGAATTTTCTCCTTCACGCTGGCAGAAGCTATTGCCTCACCATATACGCGATTAATAGAACTGCTGAAAAAGAACTTCAATTCAAATATCCCTTGGGGGGTGTGGACATACTTATTGGTCGTCACGCGACTTATTGTTGATTCGTGCATTCCGATATCTTCTGCCACGTCTCTCAAAACCATCGGTTTTAGATAATTGATCCCTTTTTCCAGAAATTCTCTTTGCTGGCCAACAATGCTTTCCACTACCTTGTATATAGTACGCTGGCGTTGATGGATACTTCGAATCAACCACACTGCGGACTTTAATTTATTTCGTATATATTCTCTGGTATTGTCTGAAACATCTTTATTGCTCTTTGAGATGGTATTCTTGTAAAATGCACTTATCCGTAGCTTGGGCATGCCATCGTCATTTAGGACAATGACAAAGTCGTCACCCATCTTATATACAAAGATATCGGGACTTATATACTGCGATTCTTCTTCGCTGAACTGGCGCCCCGGTTTCGGTTCCAGGCCGGTAATAATATCCACACAAGCTATAACATCATCCAGATCAATGCTCAGATCCTTGGCGATCGCTTTATAATTTTTGTTCTCTAAGTTTTTCAGATGATTTTCTATAATGGCAAAAAAGACAGGATCTGTGATTCCAAGATATTTTGCCTGAATCAACAAACATTCTTTTAGCCCACGCGCGCAAACCCCCACAGGGTCAAAGGTCTGCATTTTTCTTAGAACTCTCTCCACAAAATCAGAGGAAGTCTTTGCCATCTCTGCCATCTCATCAACGCTTGCCTGCAAATAGCCATCCGGATTCAGATTCCCAATAATAAGGCTTCCGACATCTTCTTCATCAGGAGTAAAATTAGAAAGGAGTAGCTGCCATTCGAGATGTCTATCTAATGATTCGGGACGTGACAATACGTTTTCGTACTTAGGACCGTCTTGTTCTTCACCCTCAGCAAAATAGGAGGGACCAGGCGTATTGTATTCGTCCACATAATTCGTCCAATCAAAATCTTCTCTGGTTTTCTCCTCGATAGTAACCGGCTTTAAAAGCTGCGATTCATCAGCACGATCAGAACGATCGTCTTTTTTCAGGGGCTGGATTTCAGAAGGTGATTCCTCCTGTACCTCATCAAGAACCGGATTTTCCTGCAACTCCTCGTTTATTGCGTCTAACAACTCAAGGCGTGATAGCTGCAGCAACTTAATGGCCTGCTGCAACTGTGGTGTCATTATCAGTTGTTGTGTCAATCTTAATTGTTGTCGAAGTTCTAGTGCCATAATTAAAGCTTAAACTGTTCTCCTAAGTAGGTTCGTCTCACAACCGGGCTTGCGGCAATGACCTCCGGAACACCTGATTCAATGACCTTACCTTCGTTAAGGATATATGCCCTGTCGCAAACTCCGAGTGTTTCTCTAACATTATGATCTGATATCAATATACCTATCCCTTTTGACTTGAGGTGTCCAATGATATTCTGAATATCCGTCACAGATAAAGGATCAACACCCGCAAAAGGCTCATCTAATAGAATAAACGAAGGAGACATTACTAAGGCCCTCGTAATCTCCAGCCGCCTTCGTTCTCCCCCAGACAGGGCATATGCCTTTTGCTTGGCTAAGTGATCGATCTTCAATTCATTCAAAAGTTCCGCCAAACGTATGTATTGTTCTGATCTCGGAATGGAGAGTGTCTCCAGTATGGCTAAAACATTTTCTTCCACGGTCAATTTCCTAAAAACCGAGGCTTCCTGAGGAAGATAACTGATCCCTGTTCGCGCCCTTTGATACATAGGACTGTCTGTAATATCATTATCATCGAAAAAGACCCGACCCCCATCCGGCTTAATAAATCCCACCATCATGTAAAATGTAGTCGTTTTGCCGGCCCCATTCGGCCCTAATAAACCGACAA
>JAFDAE010000121.1 GCA_019314005.1 Deltaproteobacteria bacterium
GGTCATGTTCCGCAAGGGATAGACCGCGCAATAGAGGCTGCTTTTGCGGCCCAAGATCTTTTTGTGAAAAGTTGCCGGAAGCGGGGGGAGGAATTCCTTAGCGGACTTGGTCCTCAGGAAAAGGCGATAGTCTTTTTGGGGAAGTCACATAACAGTTTTGACCCCGGGTTAAATCTTCATATTCCCCGAAAACTTCGCACAAGAGGGTTTACTGCTATACCGTATGACTTCCTTCCAATCTCCGATATTGAATTACCCGAGCATTACGCCAATGTGGTATGGAAGAATACCCAGGATCTTTTGAGAATACTTTCCTTGATTCGTTCTGACCGTCGTCTTATTCCGGTAATGCTCGCTAACTTCGGGTGTGGTCCTGACTCCTTTCTCCTAAAATATCTTGAGGCAGAGATGGAAGGGATTCCCTATTTGGTCCTGGAAGTGGACGATCACACAGGAGACGCAGGGATCGTAACCCGAATCGAGGCATTTTTGGATACAATCGACGCGACTCGTCCCTCTGCCGGCCGCAAGAGCGCTGACCTGAATCTTATTATCAAGGGAAGAAGGGGGATAATTGATACCTTCCATCCGGAGCCGGAGTTCATGCGAAAACTGGAAGGCCGGACGCTTTATACCCCCTATGTTTCCCAGGCGTTTTCTCTGATTATGGAGGCCGCCTTAAAAAGTGTGGGGATCGATGCCTGTGTCCTCCCAAAACCTGATGACCGGTCGGAGGTTTTGGGGCGGCAGGTTACTTCCGGAAGAGAATGCCATCCCTATATCGTGACCTGCGGCGAATTCGTGAAGATGACAGAAGTTTCCGGGTTCGACCCTTGCCGAGCAGCGACCTTCATCCCGAACTACGACGGTGCGTGTCGATTTTCCCAGTATGCCCTGGGTCATGCTGATTTGATGCGCCGCCTGGGGCTTGATGAGGTGCCTGTTGTCGGCCCGCTTACGTCTACACGATTTGATGAATTTTCGCGGCTTTTTGGATTGAACTTTACCATGTCGCTATGGAAGGGGTGGATTGCGGCAGAGGTGCTTGAACGACTCCGTTTTCATGTTCGCCCTTATGAAAGGGACAAAGGGGCGACAGACCAAGTTTATGCAAAAGAAATTCGATCTATTGCAAAAGTATTGGAAAGACCGAGCAAGGCGTTGATGCACGACCATCGATTGCTTTCCGCCTTGCAAAATGGAGTAGAAGCCCTTTATGCTGTCCCGGTGGACCGGAGTAAAAGACGCCCTATAATCGGGATCGTTGGGGAGTTTTATTCAGTCCTGAATTCATGGGCAAATCACGATCTGATACGAACTTATGAGGCGCTCGGCGCTGAGGTAAAGATCCACGGACTTACGGTGTCCAACTGCTTTAGTTTTTTTTCAGAGCACTATTATGCAAAATACCGCTTAAGAAAAAAGGAGTATGCGACTGCTCTTTACTACCTCATCCGGAGCCGCTGGCTTATGGCATGGGTGGACAGAATTGAGGCGCATTTGAACGGCGACCTGAAGCAGTTCGGCATTCTTCGGTCGAAGACCATACTCCAAAAGGTTCGCCCGTTCCTGCACTACGATATCGATCCGATTTTAGCCACACTTACCGCGCGGGTGCAGAATTTTGCAGAGGGGGGCGTGAGCGGGATAAACAATATCTTTGTTTTGAACTGTATGTTAGGGAATACCTTGGTGCCGATTTTCAAACAGGCGCTCAAGCCTTATAAAAACCTTCCTGTTTTGAACGCTGTTTACGACGGACAAAAACAGACCAACATGAAAACCCGAATTGAGGCCTTTGTACATCAGGCCAGATTATATCAAGAAAGGAATGCAAACTAATGGCGAGAGTTATACCGTTTCGCGGGCTCCTCTATGATCCGGAAACAATTAAAGAACTAAAAGATGTTGTGACCCCCCCCTATGATGTCATTTCACCGGAAGAACAGGATGCTTTTTACAAGAGTCATCCTCAAAATGTTATTCGCTTGATCCTGGGTAAAGAATATCCGACAGACTCTGAAACCGAGAATTGGTATGTGCGGGCAGCGGCAGAGTTTGAGAAGTGGCAGACGAGCAACATTTTAGTTAGGGACATGGAACCGGCCCTCTATTTTACGGAGATGGATTATTCAGTCCAGGGGCGTCGGGTGACCCGTTGCGGATTGATTGCATTAGTAGGCCTGGAGGACTTTGCCAACGGAGTCATCCTTCCCCACGAGCGTACGTTTTCAGCGACCAAAGTAGAACGCCTCAGACTCATGGAAACCTGTCATGCCAATTTTTGCCCTATATTTTCTCTGTACTCGGATCGAGAGAACAGGATTATCAGCCGGTTAAAACAGGCGATTGCAGGCAAGAGTCCTGATGTGGCTTTTGAAGACCAGGATGGATTTTCCCATCGCTTATGGCGGATCACAGATCCGGGTGTAATCGATACTGTGTCAACAGATATATTGGATAAACCACTGTATATAGCCGATGGGCATCACCGTTATGAAACAGCCCTGAACTACCGGAACAGACGTATTGCAGAGGATCCTGATTTGGCCGAAGATGCTTCGTGTAGGTATGTTATGATGTATTTGAGCAGTATGCATGATCCAGGCCTGACCGTGCTCCCTGCGCATCGTCTTGTTAATGATCTGCCGGAAGATAGGTTAAGTACATTTCTTGACCGGGCCAGCACATTTTTTGATGCGGAAACCTTCAATGGGGCTGACCGAAATAAGACAGAAACCGCCTTTTTGGACAACTTGCAATCAAATGCAAAAGCGGGGAATGCCATCGGGGTATTCATCAAGGGCAAAGATGCATTTTCCGTATTGCGACTGAGAGAAGGAGTGATGGAACATCTTTTTGGGGATAAGTTGCCGAAGCCCTTGAAGAGACTTGATGTTACTATCTTGACTCAGGTCATCTTAAAGAAGATTCTTGAGCTTACTGAAAAGGATTTAGACGATAAATACAAGATTTCATATACCAGCAAACTATCTAACGCCATAGAAGCTGTCCGCAGGCAGAAAAGCGCCGTAGCGTTCATTATGAATCCTACAAAAATCGAGCAGGTGCAAGAGATTGCAGACGCACGATTAATCATGCCGAGAAAGTCGACCTATTTTTATCCCAAGGTGGTTACAGGGATTGTGTTAAACAAGATAGATTGATCCTTTCACATCTTAATCTTCATAGGAGGCTGTCCGAGAATTCTGATCCTACTGCAAAAGAGTGAGAAACGGCCCAAATTCCCGCAAGTTTTCGTTAAATAGGCCTGCTATTCTCCTCAAATTTGCGAAAATTTTGTCTCGTTCTCACTCTTTTTCGTTACGGACATAATTCTCAGACAGCCTCCTACCCAAATCTGAACGCAAAAACTACGGACTTATTTTTGCGTGAATCCTAAAGAAATTATTTGGCAATACCGATACATAAAGCAAGAATGAGACCTTTGCAAAACTGCCATTTGCAAAGGTCTCAGAACACCAAGGGCGTAACAAACAGATAGAGGCCCCTCCTTATATGTCGTGGGAGTGTGTAGTGGTGGGGAGGCGTTTAAGGAGAATACATTATGACTACAGAAGTCGAAGAAATAAAGCATGTTATGTCAGACGAGGCGGGAAAATATCTTACGTTTGCACTGGCAAGCGAGGAATACGGTATCGGTATTCTCAAGGTGAAGGAGATTATAGGTATGATGGCGATTACCACCGTCCCCCAGACACCGGATTATGTAAAGGGCGTAATCAATCTTCGCGGAAAAGTGATACCGGTACTTGATCTCAGACTCAAATTTGGGATGGAGGCTGTCGATTATACCGAGCGTACCTGTACTGTTGTAGTTGAGGTTGCAGGAGAAAATGGAAATGTCCTTATGGGCGTTGTTGTAGATTCCGTTTCAGAAGTGTTGAATATTGAGGGGAGTGATATAGAGGAGACCCCTAACTTCGGCGCTACGTTGGACATCAAGTACATACTTGGGATGGCAAAGACTAAAGGAGGAGTAAAAATACTCCTCGATATTGACAGGGTATTATCGGACACGGATATGCTTACTGTTGAAGATGTGGCATAGGAATAGTGTTCATTGGGGAGAAAAGACCGTGAATAAAAGTGCAGGATCTGATCCGAGAGTCGGCATATTAAAGGCGATTTCCAGCTGGGAGTCTGTTGCGTTTGATCTGGATCAACTTTTACAACTCATCATAGAAACGTCTACCAATGTGATGAATGCAAAGGCGAGTTCTTTATTGTTACTCGATAATAAAACAAAAAAACTCTATTTTAAAATCGCTACAGGCGAGAAGAAAGAAGAGATAAAGAAATACGAGATAAATGTAGGGGAAGGGATAGCAGGTTATGTGGCAGAAACAGGTGAACCGCTTTTAATCCCTGACGTGGCAAAGGACGAAAGGTGGGATAAAAAGATCAGTGAATCGATCGGCTTTCAGACACGGTCAATTGCCTGCGTTCCCATGAAGACAAATGGTGCAGTGATTGGAGTGGTTGAAATTATTGATCGGGAGGATGGCAGGCCTATACAGGAGGAAGATCTTGAGATCTTAACAAGTTTTGCTGACTTAGCCTCTAAGGCTATTGACAATGCTCGGAGATTTAACGCGGTAAAAAAGGAGAACAAGAACCTCAAAGAAGAGCTTAGTAATAGATATGAGATTATCGGTGAAAGCGAGTCCATTCGAAAGGTTATAGGAGATGCATATAAGGTAGCCAATTCAAAGGCAAGTACGCTTATCGTTGGGGAGAGTGGAACAGGCAAAGAATTACTCGCCAGATTGATACATCGAGCTGGTCCAAGAAAGGATAAACCATTAGTTGTAATCAATTGCGGCGCGCTTCCTGAGACCCTGTTGGAAGCAGAACTTTTTGGTTATGAAAAAGGCTCATTTACAGGGGCTGTTGCCAAAAAGATAGGAATGTTTGAAATGGCTGATGAAGGTTCTGTGTTTCTGGACGAAGTTGGTGAGATGAGCCCTACAATGCAAGTCAAGCTCTTGCGGGTGTTACAGGAAGGAATCTTTTATCGCATTGGAGGACAGAATCCTATTTCTGTTGACGTCAGGGTTATATCGGCAACGAACAAGGACATTGTAAGAGAGGTCTCTGAAGGAAGATTTAGAGAAGATCTTTATTATCGTTTAAACGTAGTCCAGATCCATATGCCCGCACTTAGAGAACGAAGAGACGATATCTCATTGTTGGTCGAACACTTTTTGAACATTTTTAAAAAAGAAAGGGGGACAATGGATCTTAAAATATCTCCTGCCGCCATGGAGGAAATCGTTCAGCATGACTGGCCCGGCAATGTTAGAGAACTGGAGAATGCTATTGAGAGAGGGGTGGTCATGGGGAATGGGAAAGAGATATTGCCGGAAGATCTGCCAATACAGACCTCATCAACTGATTATGGCAATGATATACAGGTTGGCATGAGTCTTAAGAATGCGGTGGATCACTTCAAAAAAGAATTTATCATCATGACACTTAACAGCACCGGAGGGAATAAAAGCAAGGCAGCCAAGGTGCTTGATGTCCAGAGAACCTACCTGTCACGTTTGGTGTCAAAGTATAACCTCAATTGAAACTGCCTCACCTGTGTCATTCTTCACAAAAAGAGCCCCCAATTGTCTACTAAACAATACACTTGATCAAGTGAGGTTAAGCAAGTCAGCTGTAATTATGCCGGCTTAGCAAGAAGCCGAAAACACCTTTCCCCTCGATAGAAGATGGCTATCATGTGGATTAATAAGGATATTTTTCAATTAGTTATCCTCACTCTGCTCTTTCTTCTTTTCCACCGGGGCAACGGGGTCAACAATTATGGAAAACTAAAAACAGGCCTTTCTGGCACGCGGCTTGCTTATTCATCGAGTCGAGTATATGGGACCGTTAAAAGGCCCAAAAAAAGGGGTGATAAATTTGAAACGCAGAATTATTGTAATGATCGTGGGATTTGTAATCTTTGTATGTACCACTCAACCCGCCTATGCAGAGGATAGTTACAACAGCACTGGCCTATTTCCCGAGGCAATTGCGCAAAAAGAGGCAACGTTAGAGTCGCTGTGTGATGATAACATGGAGATAGGGTTGGGAGTTGAGTATAAGAAAAATAGAGTAGGCATATACGGCGCGTTGCAATATCAATACAATGTAAATAACAGTATGGAACTTAACCGAATTTTTGATTTTAGTTCATATATAGACCTACCGATTTTGGTGGGTGTAAAATTCTATTTTTAGTTTGTTGACTCACCGGCTATTGGTAGTACAATCATAAATGTACTCCCTTCTCCCTCCGTACTTTCAACGTAGATATGACCTTTGAATGATTCAACAATTCTTAAGGATATCGCCAGACCTAAACCGTTCCCTTTTCCCGGAGATTTGGTTGTAAAAAAAGGATCAAATATTTTTTCCAAATTACTTCCGGCGATTCCTGTGCCCGTGTCTGAGACTGTCAGAAGGGCACAGGCCCCCGATGTTTTTTCTTTGTACGACTGGAGGCTCGGATGATCCGAAGAAGCCTTTTCAGTTGTGATAGTGAGTCTTGCAGGCCAGCTCTTTTCTTCCTTGCTTGGCATTACCTGTTTTTCCATCATGGCATCATAGGCATTTAGTATCAGGTTAATTAACACCTGTTTGATTTTATTGGAA
>JAFDAE010000122.1 GCA_019314005.1 Deltaproteobacteria bacterium
TTTCAAATGACCAAAATGCAAAATCCGAAACAATATGAATCGGAAGACTGTGCTTTTCATTCTCAAGGATCATGGTATGCGTAAGAGTAAATAAGGTTTTGAAAATTTGATATTTGGTTTTCGAATTTGTCTCGAATTTCGATATTCGAATTTCGGATTTATTTAAGTTCGTGCTATATTCAATAACCAAAAGTTTTTCTGAAGGCTTGTATAACATTGCTTATTACTCCACTTGAAGAACATCTTTCCTCCCTTTATCGTCTGAGACAATTCGGGATTAAATTCGGGCTTGATTCCATAAACCGGCTGGTCCGAGGCCTGGGTAGCCCACATGAACGATTTCGATCAATACACATTGCCGGCACCAACGGAAAAGGTTCCATAGCGGCGATCCTTTCCTCCGTCCTTGTTAGAGAAGGGTATAAAGTTGGTCTGTATACCTCTCCGCATCTTGTCCGATTCAATGAGAGAATTAGGATTAACGGTTGTCCTGTATCAGACGATGCTGTAGCTGATGCGGCAGAAGCGGTCCAACTGATTTACACGCAAGGTGAGCCCCCGACCTTTTTTGAATGTGCCACTGCTATGGCCCTGTATCATTTTGCCAAGGAACATGTTGATTGGGCCATACTTGAAACCGGGATGGGGGGGAGGCTCGACGCCACCAATATAGTTCGTCCTGAAGTAAGTATTATTTCCAATATCTTCCTCGATCATCAGATCTACTTAGGTAATACTCTGGCCAAGATTGCAGCCGAAAAAGGAGGAATCATTAAAGAGGGTATGCCGGTAGTTACAGCGGTCAAAACTAAGAATGTCATTGAAGTAATTAAGAAAATAGCTTCGGAAAAGAATGCGCCAATATATCGTCTGGGAGGTGATTTTAGGGTCCGAAGAGATAGAAAAGAAGGGTTTTCTTATTTTGGTATTCATCGGAAGTGGAAAAATTTGAAAATAGGGCTCTGTGGAGAACATCAGATTACCAATGCCGCTACAGCGCTAGGCGCTTTGGAGCTGTTAAAGGAAAAAGGGGTCGATATCTCGGAAAAATCGATTTACGAGGGGCTTGCCGAAGTAAAGTGGCCTGGCCGCCTGGAGATTGTGTCAGAACAGCCATTGGTTGTTTTGGACGGCGCCCACAACCGGGCCGGCATAGAATCACTGAAACAGTATTTAAAGAGCAATCTTAACGGCCGTCGTCTTACCTTGGTAGTTGGCATAATGGAAGACAAATCGTGGCGTGCGATGCTCCGTTCTTTAGTTCCCATTGCCCACCGACTGATCATTACAAGTCCCCGGAATAGCCGGGCTGTGGATCCCGACAGTCTGGCTGCTTTCATACGTCCATTTTGCAAAGAGGTTGACATCATACCACGTGTGGATCACGCGGTGGCCACGGCAATCAAACAGGCCGGATGCAAAGATGCCGTGTGTGTGGCCGGTTCCCTTTATGCGGTGGGGGAAGCCAAGGCGTATCTGGAAAATAATAAAGAGGGTGTGTCGCCGGGTGAGATTTTTAAATAATAGATGAGGTTGTTAACTATTAAGCATGTGCCTCGATGGGCAAATAACTCTCGATTGTTTGTCGTAAGCTTCTCCAGGTTATAGGCTTTTTTAGGAGGATGGAGGCATAGCCTTCGGCCATAGTCTTTTTAGCATATATGCTGTCGGGGGCTCCGGTTAGAACCAAAATATTGGCATCAGGGTCTATCTCCTTGATTTTTTGAGATGATTCATATCCATTCATAACGGGCATTTCCATATCCATAATTACCAGATCAGGTCTCATCTGCTTGTATTTTTCCAGCCCGACCAGCCCGTTGTCTGCCCTATCTACATTATCAAACCCTTCCATGTTCAGGACTTCCAAAAGACTGGCAGCAACAGAATTGTCATCGTCTACGATCAATATCTTTTGCTTGTTCATTTAGCCCCCTCTTAATGACAATTAATTATAGATAATTACATCCAAGATATAATCTTGAGTAGGTGAAGTCAAGAAAAAAAACTATATATTGTGTTTTTCTTTTGAAAAAAAACTATATATAGGTTAAGAATGTTAAATGGTTAGGAATTCAAACTTGTTAACGAATAAAATTGAATAGTTATGTCGATATGTTAATAATTGCCAATAGTTATTTGTACTGAAAATAAGGGTATACAAAGAATTTTAAAAAACAAAAAAAAGAAAGACGGTAATTAATTAATTCGGTCCTCTTTTGTTGTCAAACCGCAAAATAGGCTATTGTTTAATGGTTTGTGAAATGGTTTTCAACAAAGGATAACCAATTCAAATTAGCAGGGATATTTTTGTGCTTTGTTGTAACCTGTAGAAATTTCAGGTTTTTTTGAATTAACAATTTGTTCCTGTATTTTGAAAGGGTTGTCCCACTGTTCAGAAAATTGTTCAAAACTTTTCTTCGCCGAATAGCTTTTTTTAGCTTCGATTTTCTTCTATTTTTATAAAACACTAATAATTCTCCAAGGGCCTTTTGGTGAAGATGGGACAAAACCCTTGCATAGTGACGTGCTTGTCTGGTATGTCGTATGAAATCGAAAACTTAGGCATTGTCCATCCAGAAATGGTAGATTTTGTCCCAAGGCAAGGCCGCACAAAGGTTTCTACCGGAGGCGTAGCAGCGCTACGTCGAGGATAGGAACCTGCGGAGAACGCAGTATTGGAACAAAATATGCCGTTTCTGGATGGACAATGGATTAATCAAACCATTTGCTTTTGCAATAAAATAAAGGGGGCTGTGTGCTTTCCAGAATTTTAAGTAGCGCTGTTCTTGGGATCGATGCTTATGTAGTAGAGGTAGAGGTTGACATTGCTCAGGGGCTGCCCGCGTTCGCTACGGTCGGGCTTCCGGAAACCGCGGTCAAAGAGAGCAAGGATCGGGTAAAGTCTGCCATCCATAATTCAGGATATCATTTTCCGGATGATAGAATTACCGTAAACTTGGCGCCGGCTGACATAAAAAAGGAAGGCACCGGCTTTGATCTGCCGATTGCCGCGGGTATTCTTGCGGCCACAGGAATCATTCCCCAGAATATTCTTTCGGAACATCTGATCCTTGGGGAGCTTTCACTTGACGGACGTGTTAAACCGGTGCGGGGGGCTCTTTCTGCCGCACTAGCTGCCAAGGAAAAAGGTTTTGCCGGGATTGTCCTGCCAAAAGAGAATGCCAGGGAGGCGGCTGTGGTAAAGGGACTCAAGGTCCTTTCAGCAGAGACCCTCTCACAGATGGTAGAGTATTTCCGTGGCATTAATACCATGGAACAAGAGACCGTGAATATTAAGGACATTTTTGAAACCGTATCATATAGTGATGTTGATTTCAGTGAGGTCAAGGGGCAGGAACATGTAAAAAGGGCCTTGGAGATAGCAGCAGCCGGCGGACATAACATTATTATGGTAGGGCCTCCCGGCTCCGGGAAGACAATGCTGGCCAAGCGGATTCCCACGATATTGCCCCCCATAAGTTTTGATGAGGCGATCGAGACCACCAAGATCTTTAGTGTGATGGGGCTCCTTGAGCGAAGTCAATCATTAATAGTTACCCGACCGTTCAGGGCGCCACACCACACCATATCAGACGCGGGTCTTATAGGCGGAGGTCATGTACCAAAAGCGGGCGAAGTAAGTCTTGCGCACAACGGAGTGCTTTTTTTGGACGAACTCCCGGAATTCAAGAAGAACGTACTGGAGGTCCTCCGGCAACCGATGGAAGACGGTCACGTGACGATATCCCGTGCTGTGACAAGCGCAACTTATCCGGCGCGTTTTATGCTGGTGGCCGCCATGAATCCATGCCCATGCGGATATTTCTCGGATCCACTTCATCAGTGTAAGTGCACCCATCACCAGATTCACCGCTATCGTTCCAAGGTTTCAGGGCCGCTTCTCGACCGAATCGACATCCATGTGGAGGTCCCGGCTGTAAGATATAAGGATCTTACAAATAATGTTGATGGAGAGTCTTCAGAAGAGATACGAACTCGGGTAGAGTGTGCCCGGGCTGTCCAAACCGAACGGTTCAAGCGAATGAAGATCCACTGCAACACCCAGATGGCGTCACGTCATATCAAAAAACACTGTTCCATCGATGACGATTCCCACTCCCTCCTTGAAAAGGCGATAGACAAATTCGGGCTGAGCGCCCGCGCCTTTAACCGTATCCTAAAGATCGCGCGGACCATCGCGGATTTGGCTGGAAGTGAGGATATCAATGTCACCCACATCTCAGAAGCGATACAATACCGGAGTTTGGATCGGAAGAGTCTGTTTGGGTGAGAAGGGTCAACATCATCAATCTTTGCTTCAGATGGACGGATTAAGAGGAAAAGCGATATGAGATGTCGGTTTTTAACTTATGAACAAGCAAAAGAAAAACACCCTGACACCTATATCGAACTAAAATACAGACGCGTAGACTCAAGTTATCCGGGACATGAAAATGTTCCTGTTTCCACTGTCCCTGCCATATTTGTCTGGCCGGATAAGGCCTCATCCCAAAATGATAATGGAGCCAATTGTATAGCAGTTTATTGGTTAAAAGAAGAAAATTGATTTTTTATAAAATGAGCCAATTTCAAAACGTCCTCTTTTACCCAATAACTGGTTAGTTGCGTCCACCTTGGTGGCTCCATACCTATTGCTTCTCAAAAAAAGCCAAATATGAGAAACAAGCGTCTTTGATCTGAATCCCTTAAGATCTATTTCGTTTGTCTCTCAAAAAAAGCCAAATATGAGAAACAAGCGTCTTTGATCTGAATCCCTTAAGATCTATTTTATTTGTCTCTCAAAAAAACAATAATGTTGACTGCTAACATTTTTGGTGTTAAAATATATTGCAATATTAACATCTAACTGCTGAGGATTAGGCTATGGATCTCAATTTAGAAAATGCTGTCAACTATCATTACGACAAATTTCCACCAAGTAGTCTTGATTATGGGCGATTTGTTGGACCATTAGTAAAAGCAACTGATGCTGTGGCTCGCTACGACCAAATGTTAAAAAATATGCGCAACAGCGAAATACTGTTGGCTCCTCTACGAAATCAAGAGGCTGTTATATCCTCAAGAATGGAAGGTACGGTGAGTACCATGGATGAAATTCTTAAGTATGAGGCAGATCATGACGTTGAAGCAGGAAACGCTACAAACGTAAGATCAGAAGTTATCGAAACTATCCTTTATCAGAGGGCGTTGAGAGCCACGCAACAGGCAATGGAAGAGGGTTATCCATTATCCCAATCGCTGATTAAGGGAATCCATCAGCGGTTGCTGTCTTTTGGGCGTGGCGCTTCAAAATCGCCAGGTAAGTTTAAAAATGAACAAAACTACCTAGCTGATAAGTTGAAAAAAAATATATTATTCATTCCAATTAGTCCTGAAAAACTACAGGAGGGATTGGATAAGCTATTTCAATATATAGAACAAAGCACACATCCAACGTTGGTTAAAACAGGGATCACCCATATTGAATTTGAAGCATTGCATCCATTTAAAGATGGTAATGGACGTATTGGACGTATGTTAATTACATTGATGCTATGGGCTTCAGGAACTATATCTGCGCCTCATTTTTACATAAGTGGATACTTGGAAGAGAATAAAGATCTTTATATAGACACAATGAGAAATGTGTCCGAACATGGTGATTGGGAAAGCTGGTGCATTTTTTTTCTGAAAGCTATTGAGCAGCAGGCCATTAGAAATCTTACTATTGCAGAGAATATAAGCACACTATACGAAGAGATGAAAATAGTATTTTCAGATGTTCTGTCTTCTAAATGGAGTGTCAACGCATTGGATTTTGTGTTCACAAATCCAGTGTTTAGGAACAACAAATTTACAACAAATAGTGGTATACCTACTGCGAGTGCTGCAAGATTCACAAGGGTGCTCTTGGAAAAAAATCTGATCGCCACATTAGAAGAAGCATCGGGCAGAAGACCAGCATTATATTCCTTTGAGCCATTAATGAAACTTGTTAGAGTTTAGTTGAAATGATAATAGCGCCAATTGTATAGCAATTTATTGGTTAAAGGAAGAACTTGATTTTTTATAAAATGGGAGCCAGTTTCAAAATGTTCAATTTTGTCCCAAGGTCAAGGAAGGCGAAAATTTTAACCGCAGGAATACACGGTGTATTTCGAGGATTAAAATTTGAGCCTAACGCAGAAATTGGGCAAAAGGGGACGTTTTGAAACCGGCTCATGAGAAAGATTTTTTTACTTGATCGGTTAAAATGATATTGAGCAAGCTTTGCATAACGTGACATTATGAGCGCTGACGCTTCACTGCGTGCCCGTCAGGCAAGGAAGGTGAAAAGTTTAACTGGAGGAATACATTGGGTATTTCGAGGATTAAGTTTTGAAGCCTGACGCCGCATCACGGGGAAATGGCAGTTATGCAAGGGTCTCATATTATGACAAAAATCTGGATAATATCGTAACCACTTGCTATAAAATAAGCATGGCGTTTTTTCGGGATTGCTTTTTGAATGAGGAACGCATTGTAACGCACCTTTATTTCTAAAGATGATAAAGGTGAGTTGAGGTTTTTAGACATAAAACGTTAACACTGTATTTTGGTG
>JAFDAE010000532.1:0-1921 GCA_019314005.1 Deltaproteobacteria bacterium
GACGTGTTTTGCATCGGGGGCTATTAATAATGACGAATTAAGAAATCAGAATGACGAATAATAGAAAGTCGCCAGCGTCTGTCCCGTCGGACAGGCACTGCCACCCGTTGAGCCATCCACCTCGAAGACTCGGTGGCTGCCACCCGAAATTTGGTGACGCCCAGCATATCCCTATCTGGGGTAACGGAGAGGGCGGGATTCGAACCCGCGGTGCAGAAAACCGCACACTGGTTTTCGAAACCAGCTCCTTCAGCCACTCGGACACCTCTCCAAGTCTATGTAAAATAAGTACTTAATAATGATACATCCACAAACTGCCCTGTTGCCACAGTATCGCTCCACAGCCTCCTTTTACCACTTATCGCCGACTTTCGCAAGATAATAACAGTATCTTCCTGATTTGACGTTATACCGGGGATTTGATACAATGGCCCGATTATTTGTAACACTGATAAAAATACGTGGGGTAAGACCCCACCCTACAAGACTATATTATTTTGGCAACATTACTGGGTTACGACGACATATTCTTACAACATCGCACCGGGCAGCATCCTGAACGGCCCGCGAGGATAACCAGTATTATGGAAACACTCAAGTCCGACCAGACATGGCCCGGCCTTCTGCCGGTAGATGAGCGGGTCGATCCGGACCCGTGGATTCTCGATATTCATACACAGGACTATGTCAATCGGCTGCGGGCGGCCTGTGAGAGCCAGTTGCCGTTCATCGACTCGGACGATACGGTTATATGTCCGGATTCTTTTCAGGTTGCCCGCGAGGCAGTGGCCATTACACTTGGCGCCTGCGATATGATTGTTTCCGGCCAGGCGGAAAATGGCTTTTGCCCGTTACGTCCACCCGGCCATCATGCCGAACATAATCTGGCTATGGGATTCTGTTTGTTCAATAATATCGCTATCGCCTGCCGATACTTACAAAAACAACACAAACTAAAAAAAATATTGATTCTTGATTGGGACGTACATCACGGCAATGGCACACAGCATAGTTTCGAGCGGGACGATACGGTTTTTTATTGCAGTCTCCATCAGCACCCCGCGACGCTCTTTCCGGGTACGGGTTGGCCCCACGAATTCGGTGAGGGGGCCGGTCGCGGCTTTACCCTGAACCTGACTATGGAGCCGGGGGCCGGTAACGATGAATGTCTGGAACTTTTCAATGTGAATTTCCTGCCGGTTGCCCGTGAGTTTAACCCCGATTTTATCCTGGTTTCCGCCGGCTTTGACGGCCATCGCAAAGACCCGCTCAGTCAGTTGACAATGTCGGAAGCCGGCTACGAAGAACTTACCCGCTCAACACTTGAGCTTGCCCGGCAATGCTGCGACGGTCGATTCTTATCGTTGCTCGAAGGCGGTTATCAGTTGGGCGCCTTGAGCGGTTGCGTACTGAATCACATTAAGCTGTTGAGCCAATAAAATAATCGTAAGCGTTCACTCAAGTGCCATTGAAAAAGCAGTCCCGTAGGGACGTTTGATAATAGCCCAGCGATTTATCGCTGGGAAACCTGTTCTTATATTATTTTAGTCCCATAGGGACGACTGAAAAAATATGTACCACAGACGCTTCGCCGGACGCTTTTTTCAACCGCTTCAACGGTTTTTGGGATATGAATGAACGCTTACAAATAATCTTGATAAAAACTACCCGATGGGTATAAATCAGTAATTCCTTTTTAAGGAGATCGGTAGAATGAAGAGTTATTTTATTAAACCAGCCATCCTGGTGGTCTGTGTATCGTTACTGCATTTTTCGGGTTGCGGCCCGGCGCAAAAACCAGAGGTAGCTACTCCACCCGGCAAGACATCAAAAAGCACAACACCACCGGGACGTAGTGTAGTCCCTTCCGAAACAGTAAAGACCGGAAAGCCTGCTGTTCAGGCCCGCAAAGCAGCCGTGC
>JAFDAE010000532.1:1942-2331 GCA_019314005.1 Deltaproteobacteria bacterium
CATTCGGGCAGGTTGCTCTTGTACCAAACTTGTTTTGAAGAACTACACCCTCAAGCCCGGACAAAGCACACCTTTGCATGTTACTTACACCGTCGGCTATCATCCCGGCAAGAGCACCAAGACAATTTCGGTCGATACCAAATCTCCCGGCACACCCAAAACGCTGATGCTCAAAATTACCGCTAACATCAAAAAAATAGTTGCGGCTAAGCCGGACCGGTTCCGGTTTGAGCTTCGAGCCGACTTCGAATGCGAATACACGGTGGAACTGGAGAGCACCGATGGAAAACCGTTCAGGATTACCGATCTTATTTCTCGTAATAAAGTCGTTACCGGCGAGTTTGACACCGCGAATGAGGCTGTTCGCCATACGGTACCCATAAAAATCG
>JAFDAE010000123.1 GCA_019314005.1 Deltaproteobacteria bacterium
TCAGCAAGGCATACCTCAGCAAGGCATACCTCAGCGGGGCAGACCTCAGTGGAGCAGACCTCAGTGGGGCAGACCTCATCGGGGCTAACCTCAGCCACGCAAACCTCAGCAACGCAAACCTCAGCAACGCAAACCTCAGCGAGGCATACCTCGGCGAGGCAAACCTCAGCGAGGCATACCTCGGCGAGGCTAAACTCAGCAACGCGGATCTCAGGGAAGCAAACCTCAGCGAGGCATACCTTAGCGGGGCGGATCTCATAGGGGCAAACCTCAGCGAGGCTGAGCTCAGCGGGGCCGAGCTCAGCAAGGCAAATCTCAGTGGAGCATACCTCAGGAAGGCAAATCTTAGCGGAGCATGCCTCATCGTAGCAGACCTCAGCAACGCAGACCTCAGCAACGCAAACCTCAGCAACGCAGACCTCAGGAAGGCAAATCTCAGCAAGGCAAATATTACAGGATGCATACTTTATGGCACGACTCGGGATGATGGATAATTGAGCGTATAAAATACGATTATTTTTTCAGTAAAAATATACCCGCCTTAAAAGGCTTGATTCCAGATGTTTTATAGTTTATAGATACGTTTCGCTTACATGTAGCTTACTTGTCTTCAGTACAACCGGAGGATAGTTAATGCGGGTAGGGACAATATTAAAAGAATATCGGAATGCCGGAAGGAATCAGCGAAAAAACAAAGACGCGACTCCTTCTGACAACGTAAACGCTGAACTTAATTTTCTTACCATAGATGATCTTATCGTAAGGATGACATGGCGTGACGGAATAAAGGATATAACAGAGGATAAATATCGAAAAAAATATAAGAAGGAATACGGAGGAAAGTTTTTCAAGGGCAAGGTCGTTCTTGTTCGCTGCGGCATTGATGCCCCTGTCGACAAAAAGGGACGGATTGCCGGAACCGAACGGATTCAGCTTGCCATTCCAACGTTAAAGGAGCTTTCCGGATATGGCGCGCGTGTTGTGGTAATGGCCCACCAGGGACGTGCCGGTAAAAACAACTTTATCGAATTCGACCAGCATGCTGCAATCATAAAAAAACTGATCAATAAAAACACTCGTCCCCGGAGGACTGTTAAATATTTGGGGAACCTTACGGAATCTAAAGTTATTACTAACAAGATTAAAGGGCTGAAGAACGGCGAAATCTTGCTCTTGAATAATATCCGTTTCCTGATTGACGAGGTTTTCATCCAAGATAAAGCCGGCCTTCGACCTCATGAGGTCAACAAAGGGTCCCGCTTTACAAATATACTTGAACCGATAATTGATTTTTACGTCAATGAAGCCTTCAATACCTCTCACCGCAAGCATTCGTCCATGATTGGTTTTACACAAAGACTCAACCTGGTGGGACGCCAGATGGAAAAGGAGATGACTGAAAATAAGCATGTCATTAATTTTATCCAACGGCCCTTTATTCCTCTGTTCGGCGGACTGAAGGTAATCGACTATCTGGGACTTATAAAAAACTCTGTCCTTTCCGAGAAGGTTCCAGTCGTTTTACTCGCTGGAGTTCCGGGTGTTCTGGCCATTCTAAGCCGGGAAATACGTCCAGGAATTCTATACGACTTTGGCGCTGCCACAAACAATTTTCTCGATAACTCTGTAAACAAAGGACTAACAAAATTCTTCGCGCAACTTTATGAACGCCCTGCCGGCAAAAAGAAACTGATCGCGCCAGTTGACTTTATGGTGAACAACGATGGACAAATACTCAATTTGACACCCCGCGAGATCCACGAACATCCTGACAAAGATCGTTTTCATGTCTGGAGTATCGGCAGGGAGACCACAAAACTATTTGTATCTTATATCTTGAAATCAAAAACTATGTATAAAAAAGGGCCTGTAGGAAAATCAGAAGAACCGGGCTTCGAACAACCGGAACGAGAAATTTTAACCGCCATCATGACGGCCCAAAAAAAAGGGGCCTACACAATCACATCCGGTGGTGACAGCACCGAAATAGCAAAAAAGTTAGGATTTAATGATAAAGCGCTTTTTTCCAGGTTAAGCGACGCAGGCGGCGCGTTTATTCATGTATTAGAAGGAAGCCGTATTGCCTGGCCCATACTTCAGCTCAACACTCACTGGAATCTTTTTTATGGCAAAGACCTAAGGCACGGACTCCCGTTCAACTATCATCTTAAGTCTCGATATCGCCTGGAGCGAACTGTCCCGGCTAACGGCCTTCCGGAATATCTACGGTATGATCAGCGGCAAAGTTAAACTTGGGCTACTTGCGATCCTCCTTGTGCTGGGAGTTGTTTCCTTTACTTACCGCGATCCCATTCTGAACTTTCTTATAAGGTTTTATTATTTTTCCACTGATCGTGAAGCAATTAAGGCATTTCTGTTATCCTATGGGGGATTGGCCCCCCCTCTTTTTATATGTATTCAGATACTACAGGTCCTGTTGGCCCCTATCCCCGGTGAAGCAACAGGTTTTATCGGGGGGTATCTGTTCGGCGCATTTTCCGGATTTATTTACTCTACCATTGGCCTTACATTAGGTTCATGGATCAACTTCTCACTGGGGCAGCTCTTAGGGAGACGTTATGGCAAACGTATCATTCCACCCCGTTACATAGAAAAATTTGATAGCATAATCAAGCACCAAGGAGTCATTGTCTCTTTCATCCTTTTCATCCTGCCGGGATTCCCCAAAGATTATCTCTCCATATTCTTAGGATTCGGCGGTCTCTCCACAAAGGTGTTCCTTCTGATAGCAGGAATCGGCCGGATGCCCGGCACGTTTATGTTAAGCCTGCAAGGAGCGCACGTCTACCAGCAAAACTATAAGACATTTGTCCTCCTTTTTCTCATCACCCTCAGTTTTACTTTGCCGGTTATCTATTACCGCAAACAGATTTATCGGTGGATAGAAAAGATTGATAAAAAGTAGGCTTTTTTATTGACAAAATCGGCAAAATTTGAAATAATATGATTAAGTTATATTACTCAAGAGGAGGGCTGCTTGTCTGTCTGGACTTATCGTGAGGAGCTAAGTCGTCAAAATAAAATACGTCGTTCTCTCTATGAACTGTTACGTGATGAGTTGGATCATGTCTTAATTCAGTACTGTCTGGTAGATTCCTATCAAAAATTTTTAAAAAACAAGGTTCCTTATCCGTTTGTAGAGATGCGCGAACTGAAACCCCGTGCTATTATTCCTGATATAGAACACGAGCTGCACAATACCCTCCTTGTTCTCTTTCTTGAAGACTCAATCCCAAACGCGCATAAAAAATATGTCCGTTTTTTTGACGATAACAAAACAACAAAGGAAAACCTTCTTAAGGTAAGGCACTTTCAGTTTCACAAACGATACCAACAGAACCTAAAATTATTTGAATGCCCTCAATTCTGCTGGTTCCTGACAGGCCTTCTCCCCGTTGATTACGCCCTGCTTATACAGAGAGATTCAACCGTAAAAGCAAGAAACAGATACGCTTTAACTCACTTTCACGTAAGGATTGACTGGCCTATTGCAGAAGCGTCAGAAGACCTTGCCCGCAGCCTCCGATATATCCAAAAAGATCTATATGAAAAAGGTGAGGATGATGCGGAAAATCTCCAGAAAAAATTCTTTGAGTATTATGGGCTGCACCCATTGGCCGGAGGGAGACGAACTGCAGCCTGCATAGCCACACAATACCTAAAACAGCTACCCTTTATTTCTACCATATATGTGGGAAGCTCAGAATCAAGGTCATTGAGTAAGATTTCCGAACGTGGCCAGACGCGGTATGTCCTTATTAAATTGGATGAAGACGAAATAACAAATATTTGTGCAACCCACCACATGAAAAAGGTGACGTTTGAAAAGTCTTACTTAGTCGACAAAACACACGATGGGGGTGTGGCAATTTTTCAAACTACCTATTCTCATGCTATCCATGCTCAGCCGCCTGACGATGGGAAGTTGAGAGAATTAAACAGTGAGTATTTCTGGCTGACAGTCAAAAATCAACACCTCATACCTCGATCCGAAGCATGGGAAAAAACCCCTCTACCCTATAGTAAAATCTACTCCGTCTCTTAGAGACCCCTCTATATTTTTCCCAATTGTCTCACTTTGTAATGTCAATAAGCCGATAATATCAATAATGATGGCGTCGTAAAAAGTCCAATCTACTACGTTGTAGTTGTTTTTCAGGCATTCGACATACACAATGTATGCCTTCATACCTGAAAAACAACTACGCCTTGTATATTGACCTTTTTACTTAGCCATCCTTTATCAAACTCAAGACTTTTTACGAGTTCATCAATAATGACTGACGACCTATCAAATAATCATACAGACCTCTTCGCTTTCCAAAAGGAGACCCTGTCACATAGAAACGGATTTGTGACTTATAACGTAAAGCGGATAAGGGAAATGCTCCGCTACTTTTCAAAGCGCACACTCGATCTGTTCTATGCTGTCCCTTTCCTGCTTCACGTAAATTCCCTCCGCTTACCCGGCTATGTGGCGGACGAGAATGTGCCATGCGGAATCTATAGATTTCATCAAACCGGTCTCTGGGAGATCACAAAAAAATTTTTTAGGGTAACCCCCCGGGAAATACGGTATATCCTGCCCAGGTCCTATTCTATTCATGCACTTTATCTTATGGGAAGTTTAGGAACTATAGGTCAAACAGGCTACTCTGATCTTGATTACTGGATCTGCATTGACAATACCGCGATCGAAGAAAAAAAATTCACGCTCCTTAAACAAAAAATAAGGCTCATTGAAAAATGGGGCAAAGAGAATTTTGCGCAGGATATCAATTTCTTCGTTATGGACATAAACAAGATAAAGAACAACGACTTCGGCCGGATCACCGAAGATAGTTCAGGTAGCGCCCAAAAAAGCCTACTCAAAGAAGAATTTTATCGCACCTTTATTCTCATTGCAGGCAAAATACCTTTCTGGGCCGTATTGCCCCCCCGGCTTACTGATAACGAGTATTTTAAATCCATTGATATGACAAACCGGATTAAAAACATAAACTTCTTCGTTGATGACTATATAGACCTCGGCAACCTTTCGGCTATACGCAAGGAAGAATTTTTGGGGGCCTCACTCTGGCAATGTTTTAAGGCGAGTTCCGATCCAATAAAGGCCATAATCAAGACTTCACTCCTGGTAGAACACTTCTTTGCGGATGATCAGGGACTTCTGCTCTGCGATGAGATCAAGCAAGGATTTCAGCAAGATCATGTTGCAGACAATACAATAGACCCATACTTGCTTGTCTTTGACCATGCCTTACATCTTTACGAAATCCTTGAAGATAAAGCAGGGCTTGATTTGATCAGGCAATGCATTGTTCTCCGTATAAACGGGATGGTCCCTCTGAGAAGTCGTTTGACAGAAGGGCCGAAAAAGACATTGCTTGAAAAGTACATAAGCCAATGGCAATGGGACAGTGAGAAGATTAACTATATTAAATCGTATCCAGATTGGTCGGAAACAGAAAAATTAGATTTTGAAGACAAGATCCTGGAAAAAATATCTTTTCTCTTTGAATTACTCCAGAATGGTTTACACAATGACCAACTTCCCAGCTTTAATATGACACCGGCGGATCTAACAGCATTAAAAAATAAGATACGCGCCTGTTTTCAACAACGACCGGGAAAGATTCCGAGGTGCTCAACATATCTCAAAAAGATAGCCACAGAGTCGGGCTATGTGATTTCTCAACAAATTGAAGAAAATAACAACAGCAAATGGCTCCTGTCCCGGGGAAGCCTGTCCGATCAAAAAAGCAATCGGGGCATACTCTATTCCTCCCATAGGTTGATACCTGTCCTGGGGTGGCTTATTGCAAACGGCCTTTGCACAGATGTCTCATCAGTATATTTCTGGTCCTATCAAGGGGCCATAAGTCAAATACAGGGACAAAAGCTCCTCAAACAACTATATGATTTTTTTGAAAGCAAAACAGAGGCCCAAAAAGAAACCTCTCTATCGTTGCAAAATACGAAGATGTTCATAGCGATAAACACCGAGGTATCATCCAGCCAGGACACCCTCTGTCACGTGGACTATCTCATACAAAATACGTGGCAAGAGCTATTTCATCATGAAATGGACCTGACCCCCATTGAAAATGACCACCAAAAGTGTTATCAAGTTATGTCAGACATACAATTTTTCTTGCCGGACTTTAGCCACACAAGGGGAGCTTACAGGATCTATTCCCGCTGGAAGCGGCTCGAAACCGAGGTCACCAAGTCAGTAGAAGGTTTTCTCAAGGCATCCTCTTCCAGCAAGCTTATTGCCGAACAAATAGAGGAAGAGCCTGACGTGTCCGTTTTTCAGAAGGGGAAAAAGAATATTATATTGGACACATTTTAGGCACCGGAGAATAACAAAATGGAAGACATCACCTTTCTTATCGTTGATAGTGAGGGAGAGTCCAAACAAAACCTGGTAAATGCCCTAAGCTATCTCAAGTGTAACAGGGTCTTCACAGCAAACCACGGAAACGAGGCCTGGTCTATCTTAAATATGAGAAAAAAGGTCGGCTGCGTAATCTCT
>JAFDAE010000124.1:0-640 GCA_019314005.1 Deltaproteobacteria bacterium
GATTCGCCTGGGCTTTTCCATTGCGACGAGTGTCGATGCGGATATCCTGATTATCGATGAAGTGCTGGCGGTGGGTGACCTTGCGTTTCAGCGGAAGTGTTTTGACCGGATGGAAAATCTTATAAGGAAGCAAGGGAAGACTGTACTGCTCGTCAGTCACAATATCAGGCAGGTGGAGCGGATGTGCAAACGCGTTGTTCTTCTGGATCACGGCAAGATCCTGGAGGATGGTGAGCCTGAAAATGTCTGCAATCTCTTCTATCAGCGCAGCAACAAGAAAGTACAGTCCTACCTCCAAAATCAACAACAGGCCAAGGCTACGATTCAAACATCCGGAGAGGTGGAAATTCTCGGTATTGATATCATAGATGCTAATGATAAAGTAATAGATGAAATCGAATCTGGAGGGATGTTGCGCATACGGGTGCGATTTGAACTGAAGAGTCCATTGGAAAAGCCTGAAATCGTTGTCGGAACTCATACCACGGATTTCGTATACCTTAGCTCAAGCTCTACAGCTCTCTTTGACGACCGGCCTGATTATTCTGCTGGTGTCCATGAGGTTGAATATATCGTGCCTTCGTTTCCACTTGTGGCTGGTGCTTATTGTATTCGGGTGGCCATCTTTGATCAAAACAGG
>JAFDAE010000124.1:648-7425 GCA_019314005.1 Deltaproteobacteria bacterium
GATCAAAACAGGCGATTACTCTTTGTCGGGGAAACATTGAAGATGTTTTCCGTCATACCAACAGATGGGGAGGCTCGGGAAGCTGTCTTACGTATGCTGAATTTCCCAACAGAATGGAAATTGGGAGATCAGACCTACTCTGCAAATATGACATTACAACAAGTGATAACATGAGAAAAGGAATTGATAGTTCGAAGGCTGTCGTGGTGCTTGGGATGCACCGTAGCGGTACCTCGGTACTAACACATGCGCTTAGCGTTTTAGGTGTTTATCTCGGAGATCAGCTTATTAGTGGCCGCCCTGATAATCCAAAAGGATTCTTTGAGGATCTCGATCTCAATGCCTTTAATGAAGAGTTACTTGAGGCTATGCATTGCCGATGGGATTCATTGTTCATTCCTTCAGTGCCTGCGAAATTGGAGGAGCAATTTCGTACAAGTGCTGCAGCATTAATCAGGGAGCACTTCGGAGCATTAGCGTTGTGGGGTTTTAAAGACCCGCGCGTAACAAGGCTCTTGCCCTTCTGGCAGACAGTCCTGTTCGAGATTGATGTCGAGCCAGTATACGTGCTTGCCAACCGCCATCCCATGAGCGTAGCGGCTTCCTTGGCGTTGAGGGATGCCATGCCTCGGGGTAAGGCCCTTGCGCTTTGGGCACTGCACCAAGCCGCTGGCTTAGAGGTTTTATTGCATCACGGGGGCCTGGTAGTCGATTATGATTTAATGCTGGAAGAACCACACGTCCAGCTACGGCGCTTAGGTGTTTTTCTCGGCCAACCTATGGAGACCTCAACGCCAGAGGTTGTAACGTTCGCAAGCGAGTTTTTGGAGCACGGTCTCCGTCACGCAGAGCATGCTCGAGATGGAAGTGATCTCGGAGATGGGGACTTAGGAAAAATATGCCGCGCAATTTATGTTCACTTGTGTGCTTGGGCTAAGCTTGAAGCCCATATACCAAACTCACTGGTTTGTGAAGCGCGTATCCTGCTTGAACATGTCCACAATTACTTTTCCGTACGAATGGACTGGTTAGAGATGGTGGACACTCTGCAGAGTCGGTGTGACAAGAGAATACGTTTATTAGAAAATTCAGTAGTTAACAGAGAAACGAGGATCCGGCGGTTAGAATCGGAAATTACCTGGATTGCAAACCGCCCTCTTTATAGAATATACAACAAGGTAGCAAGTACCTTTGCAAAGTTAGGTTTTTCCGTTCGTTCAACTTCCGGTCAATAGCCGCGCAATCTCTTGGAAACGCTATACATCACTACCACTACATTAGCACAGCAAGGTTCAAATGGATAACCCCAAAGTCAGCGTAATAACCCCCGTCTACAACGGTGAAAAATACATCGCCCAGGCAATCGAATCCGTCCTTGCGCAGACATACAAAAACTTTGAAATCATCATCGTAAATGACGGTTCGACAGACAATAGTTTTGAAAAGATCAAGCCGTATCTAAGCACGCCAAATATAAAATATATCGAACAAGACACATTCAGCCATACTTGCCAACTATATCGCGTATGGCCCATTATTTGATCTGTGCCGAGTCTTCTTTCGGTGGCCATTTTCTCAAATGTCATTGAGAGTTCACAATTTATACCAATGAGCATTGAACGAATAAAAGTAGCCATTTTCTCGGACGAGAGCACAGAAAACGTTTGCAGTCTCATCCGCCTATTAGACCCCTTGGGCCAAGCCTCTGACGCAGTTGAGATTCTTTGGGCGTACGATGCAACCACAAAGCAGGCCCGACTGGACTTCTTGGATCGTGCGGACATAATTGTTGTCCAACGGTTCTTCGCGATCCGTGAGTTCTTGCCTTATCTTGAACGGATACTAAACTGCGGGAAGCCGGTGATCTACGAAACGGACGACTTACTTCATTTGATACCCGAAGGGCATCCCAGGTATCAACTCTCGCACGATAATCGATTTCCGCTTTTGAGCTTTGTGGCGCAATGCGATGCGGTGACGGTCTCAACAAACCAGTTGCGCTCCGCTTACCTGAATTACAACCAGAATATTTACGTGCTTCCCAACCTGATTAACGAAGAAAGATGGGGATTGAATGAATCGACCGAACCACGCCAGGATGCAGTCAGTCGACCGCATATTAGGATCGGGTTTGCGGGCACATCAACGCATTTGGACGATCTTTCTATCATTGAGGAGGTGCTGGCTCGAATCGACGAGAAGTATGGAGACAGGGTCAGCTTCACCTTTCTTGGCTGCGCTCCGCATAATTGGCGTAACCTTACAAACGTCATTATTGATGAGTCTTTTATTGCGTATCCGTCCTTTACGCAGAGGCTGCGCCGGGAAAGATTTGATATCGGGCTCGCGCCACTTCGCGATAACTTCTTCAATAGCTGCAAGAGTAATTTGAAATTTCTGGAGTATTCGGCGTGCGGCATCGCTGGTGTGTATTCGGACGTCCTTCCTTATCGCGAAAGTGTCCGCAATGGCCAGACCGGCATTCTGGTTAAAAACGAGCCCTTGGAGTGGTTTAAGGCCATTGAAATGCTACTCCAAAACAAGGCATTATGCCAAACTATGGCGCGAGCAGCCAGGAATGTGGTTGCCTCTCATTATTCGCTGGCACCGCGGGCGTTTGAATATGTTGAGGTGTATCGCTGTGCCATTGACAGGGCACACACCGATAGGCCGCGCCACAATAAAGCTGTCTCCTTGTCATGGAAGGGCTTTGTGCACTACGAGGCGGAGGCGCGCAAATTAAAATCGGAACTATCCTGGCTCACGGATAGGACCGCCTACAAGTTGTACAAGCAGGCACGGAAGATACTGAAATGGTTCTTGCGCCAGTTTCGAATCGGACCTAAATGCCACTGAAAATTGATTCTACAGCCACTACCTCCAGACTGGAAAAAACCTTTTCAACAAAGAATGCTGCAAGTTCACCACTGGTTAGAAAGGCATTTACTTTGGCGTTTCAAAAAATGACCGACAATCCCAAAGTCAGCATCATTATTCCTGTCTACAACGGCGAGAGATATATCGCCCAGGCTATAGAAAGCGCGCTTACCCAGACGTATAGAAAATTTGAAATTATCGTGGTCAACGATGGCTCTACTGACAACAGCTACGAGAAGATCAAACCTTTCTTGCCTTCCGTAAAATATATTTTTCAAGAAAACCAGGGCGTGGCCGCAGCGCGCAACACAGCAATAAAGAACTCTTCAGGCGAATTTATCGCCTTCCTGGATCAGGATGATCTCTGGCTGCCTGAGAAACTCGAACTCCAGGTGGACTACCTGTTGCACAATCCTGATGTCGGGCTGGTTCATTCAAACATGTCGTACATCAACGAAGAAGGCAAATCGATTCAGCGTGAGTTTGATTTTCCTTCTCGTATTGCCGGAAGATGTTTTGGGGAACTATTCATCAAGAACAAGATTGCCATCTTGACGGTTCTTTTAAGAAGAGACTGTTTGGATAAGGTGGGCCTTTTCAATGTACAATTTTCCGGTGTTGATGACTATGACCTTTTGCTCAGGGTTTCAAGATATTATCCTGTTTGGCATATCAACCAATCCCTGGCCGGTTACAGACTACATGGATCAAATACAAGCAGGGACTGGCTGGGAATAACGCTTACAAGGTTGAGGATTATTGAGTCCCTTTTAGAAACATATCCCCAAATTCGATCAGAATTAGGAAAGAAAACGGTTTCTGATAGGTTGTTTCAACTGTACTGCGAAGTGGCCCGGCAGCATTCTCATCAAAATAAACATAAGGCTGCAATCGAATATTGGAAAAAAGCTATATCAGTACATCCCACCAAGTTCAGTTCATATCTTGAAATTATCTGGAGTGCAATAACACCTAATCAAAGAAGGGTGTTGAATTGGTACAAATATAAAATTTTCCACCTGTGCAGTTAGATATTGGATTTATTGTTGGGGAATCAAAAAAGAATTATCACGAAAGATTAAAAAACACGAAAAGAAAATCTCTGGATGAACACACCAACTTGACTTTCAGGTTTTTGTTTCGTGTTTTCGTGATTGATTTTGAATGGTTTTTTTAAACACGGTTTTCATAAGGAATCGTATGGATGAAAAAATAACACTTCTTTTCGGCGGAGATATCCAATTTGATCAGGTAATCCGGCCGCCGTGTAGACTCTTTCGTGTTTTGGAAGAAACAGAAATGGGGGTTTTCGGGCGGGCATTGAACCGCGCCTCCGGCTGGTACTTTACTTTTTCCACAAGACACCCGAGCATTCCGCGTCTATTAGGGAAGATGACAGGTGGCTGGTTTGACAAGATCCACAAAAAATGGATCGTGGATGCCTATGCGAACAAGCATGCATTTCCAGTGTGTTATTTGTTGGACCGTAAGGAGCATAAGGAGCTGTATGAAAAACTTTTCTCTTACAAAGAAGAAGTGACCGCTCGATCCTGCCGTTTTGAGACTGCGGATGTTGAGGAAATGAAGTCTTTCCCCTTCCGGGGTATCCGCCCTTTGGTGGAGAAAGCCGATCTTGCTTTTGCCAACCTGGAATGTCCTCTTTCCAGCCGCGGCCGCATAGTGGGTATGTTTCGTGCTGATCCGGTTTATGTACAAGGTTTAAAAGAGGTTGGCTTCGGGGTAGTTTCTGTGGCAAACAATCATATGTTTGATGCCGGAGAAGAAGGGTTCAAGGAAACCCTTGAACATCTTGATCGTGTCGGCATTCGATACACAGGCGGAGGGAGAAATTTAGTTGACGCGCGTAAGCCTGCGATAGAAAAGATTAAAGGTTGCCGTATTGGATTTCTGGCTTACACCCAATTTTGTGACAACAGTTTTGCACATGCTCTTGCGAGCGAGGATGGCCCCGGAATTCTGCCGTTTTCCATGCCAATGATCCTTGAGGATATCGAGAGGAGTCGGTCTGCCGTGGATATACTCGTAATATCTCTCCACTGGCTGTCTGCCAATACGCCGTTTCTCCATAAAAAGGCCACACAGTGCGCTCACGAGATACTCGATGCTGGAGCAGACATTATTGTCGGACATCACCCGCATGTTTACAAAGCTGTTGAAATCTACAAGGGAAAGCCCATCATTTATTCTCTGGGTAATCTGATTTTCGGACACAGCCAGACACATTGGGGGAATAACCTTATCGCCGTGGCAACCGTGAATAAAAAGAAAATCCAGAAACTTGAGTTAATACCTGTTTCGGGAGTTGGCGATCAGCTTTTTCAACCCGCACCAGTGGCCGGAAACGAGGCCGAAAAAACACTCAGCAACTTAGCGGAAATATCCAAACCATTTGGAACAAAGGTCAGTCGAGCGGGAGACAGTGGCGTGATTTCGTTAGGAACTTCCTAACCAACCAAGCCGGAACAAAGCTTTTTGACAGGATTAACAGGATTGACAAGATTTTGTTTTAAGCTCTTTTATCAGGTTTTATCCTGTCTAACATTTTAGATTTTCTGACAAACAAAATAACGGGAGCACAAAGATAATATGCCAGGCTTAGCGGGATTCATAAATTTCAATCGAACCAGGGATGTAGCGGAGACAAGAAGAGATATGGTACGTATGTCCAATCTCCTTGCTCACACATCCCCCTGTTCTGAGGAGGTTATTGCCTTTGACAATGGAGCCTTGTCTTCTGTTAATTTGGAAGCACACCCTCTTCACGGCTTATTGTCGGAAGATAAGACAATAACCTTAGCCTTTTGGGGATACCTCTGGGATCATGAGGATTTGAAGAAGAGAACGGGCCTGAATTTTGAAAACATAAGGGACATCTCTGTAGGGAATTTATTGCTGACACTCTACAATAAGGAAGGAATAGACGGTTTCAGCAAGCTCAATGGAAGGTTCGTTATTGCCATCTGGAGTAAGAGAGAAAAAGTTCTCACTTTGGTAAACGACCGCTGTGGATTCTGCAAGCTTTTTTATTGGGTCAGCTCGCAGCGGATTTTTTTTGCATCCGAGTATAAAGCCATTGTTTGGCATGAAGACTTTCCAAAAAAGATTGATCAGCAGGGCCTGGCTGACTTTATGACGCTTGGCTACAGCACAGGAGACAGAACCCTTTTTGAAAATATCAAATTGCTGCCCCCGGCTTCGGTGGCAACATTTAAAAGCAATGGAAATTTATCCATTCAAAAATATTGGGACTATTCCTTTTACAGCGAAGATGATCCTCTGTGGCTTGAGGAAGATTATGTGGATCAATTTGCCGAGATACTGACTAAAGCAACTCAAAGGCAAATAGATTTCAACAAAAGTATAGCGCTTCCCCTAAGCGGAGGTTATGACAGCCGGGCTCTGGCAGGCATGCTGGACAGGCTTCACTTCAAAGGCGAGGTCAAGGCGTTCTCGTACGGAAATCAGTATGCCTATGATGTAGCTTACGGCAGAAAAATAGCAAAGAATGTGGGGTATGAGCACAGCTTCATTCCTATAGAAAGCACCTACCTTCGAGACTATGCAGAGAGATTTGTCTGGCTGCTGGAAGGTACTGTCAATTGCCTGAATGCCCACATGCTGTTGCCGTATCCTTTTATTCGTATGAAAGACAAAGATATGGCTGTCTATATGAAAGACAGCATCTACCAGGCGGTCAAAGGAAAGACTTTTGAGACCTTGCGGTCGAGATATTTCCAATGCCCATCCAGAAACAGGTATTTCAGATCGCGGTATTTCAGCACCCTTGAGCGCCAGAGGCAGTATACATCGTTTAATCTTCATGTCTTTGATTTCGTCGCAGAAGTAAGTTCTCCATTCCTTGACGTTGAATTTGTGGAA
>JAFDAE010000533.1 GCA_019314005.1 Deltaproteobacteria bacterium
GGCGAAGTTGAGTGTGAAATCTATCCTATGGGGACCTTCGTGGAGAAACTGAGGGCCGGTGGAGCTGGTATCGCAGGATTTTATACACCAACCGGTGCAGGTACATCTGTTGCCAAAGGCAAGGAGTGCAGGGTATTCAACGGGAAGGAATATCTACTGGAACTGGCCTTAAAGACTGATTATGCTCTTATTCATGCCTACAAAGGGGATACTCTGGGTAACCTGATTTACAGGAAAACAAGCCGGAACTATAATCCGGAAATGGCAACTGCGGCCAATATCACTATTGCTGAAGTAGAGAATATAGTTGAAACGGGTGAAATTAATCCGGACTCTATACATACTCCGGGCATATTTGTACAACGATTGGTTAAGATAAACAGACCTCAAATTGAAGTTACAATCGAAACTTCTCCCACTGGAGCGAATGCCTAGATTTATTAGACGAGGAGGTATATAAGAATGGTAACACCTGCTCATCCCGGTTTATTTGAAGGAATCAGCCGGGAGTTAATGACGCTCCGGATAGCGTCCGAAATCGAAGAGGGAAGCTATGTCAATCTCGGTATTGGTATACCGACTCTCGTATCTAACTGGATAGAAGGGCGGGACATTATCCTGCAATCTGAGATTGGTATGCTTAATACCGGCCCGTTAGCCGATGAGGAACAGATTGACCAGGACCTGATTAATGCCAGTTGTCAGCCGGTGCTTGAACTTCCTGGTTGTTCCTATTTCTCCAGTGCTGACTCCTTTGCGATGATAAGAGGGAAGCATATAGACATAGCTGTTCTCGGAGCTCTTCAGGTGTCTGAAAAAGGAGACCTGGCAAGCTGGAACATCCCAGCATCAGGACGTGGGGATATCGGTAACATTGGGGGTTCCATGGACCTTGCAGCTGGAGCGAAAAAGGTTATCGTGGCAACCGATCATGTGACCAAGGATGGCGAACCAAAAATAGTCAGGGAATGTAACTATCCGCTTACAGCTAAAGGATGCGTAAATTTGATTGTTACCAATCTGGCCGTGATTGAAGTGGTAGAAGAGGGTCTCTTATTGAAGGAAATAGCTGCCGGAATAACGCCGGAAGAACTTCAAACAATCACTGAACCAACCCTGATAATAAGTCCCGAACTTAAGGAAATAGACTTCTAGATAATACCTTAACAGCGAGTGAATCAGGTTTCTGGCTACTAATTATTACCTGAAGATATTTCTAATAAATATTTATACAGGACAATGCCGGAAGCTTGCGCTGCCTGTCACCACAGTACTTGACCGGCTCTCAGTGACAGGCAGCGTTTATTGATTTCTGAACCCGTACGGTTCCCACCTGCTATATCAACAATTCAGGACCAGTCATCCTGCCTGTCACTATTTATATCATGCATGTTCTCTATTTCTATGAGCTATCCTTAAATCCGGTAAAAGAGAGCATTAATCATGATACAAATGTGTAATTTAATGATTCTGACGTAACTCAGACCGCTGTCTATTGCTCAAATAAACCGAGTGTATCAAGACCAATTGTTTCCCCTTTGAAAACATTGAGACTGACAAACGTTTCTGTTCTGTCTACACCCGGAATAACAGAGACCGTATGTTCAATGAAGTCAGCAAACTCCCGGGCGGACCTGGTTACAATAATACCTATCAGGTCATACCTTCCTGTCACATTGGCAAGGTAGCATACATTGGCATGACACGTTAATTTATCGACAATGCTGTGCAGCTCAACAAGTCTGACCTGAATACCTACTATACTAACAAATTGATAGCCCAGTTGTTGCAGGTTTGGTACCGCTGTTACCTTAACCAAACCAGTACTCAATAAGCGCCTGACTCTGTTTCGTACAGTTGCTTCACTTACATGCAGAGATTCGGCAAGTTCCACGAAACTATCCATTATATTGAACCTCCATCATAAAAATTCCACTGATAATTAACTATACTAACGGGATAATAACACATCCAAGACTTGACTACCACTATTTTGCAGGATTAACAATATAGTCTAGTATTCTAATGCTTTATACGTATTAAATCAGGTTTTATATATTTGACATGTTACGTTTTCCGTAATATTATTCAAGTATAAGACCATGAATGATAGAAGTAGTGTTAACTCTGCTCATCAACATCAATAATGGTACAAAGAGGTGTTACTGTGGTAGTGCATCAGGGCAACAGAAATAATCCCACCGGGTCACTACAGTCGATCAGAAGGTGTGGAAGCAGCCGTATATCTCTCAGTCATATACGACATGAAAAACCACAATGTCCACAGCCTTCGAGCCTGTGCCATTGTACCTCCAATTGTGATACCTGTCCCTGGGTTGACTTCCGTGACTATGAACTCTGTGGTCAGGTAGCAATGCAGCGCAGCCATGCAGTGGAATCTGAAAAGTAGAAACACTCTACTGACACAGGCCAGCAGGACTAATGGTTACATAGGAGAGGTCTGTATGTAAGGAATTCTATCAGTTGCATGTTCTTGATATCCCGGTAATCCTCTCTTCTGCTTCGGTTAGAACCATACCCCCCATTACTTATGACTTATAGACGAACCTCCGGATACACTTACCTTGCCCAAGGTAGGTGTTCCATTATATGTAAGTTTTGAAGC
>JAFDAE010000534.1 GCA_019314005.1 Deltaproteobacteria bacterium
TGTAAGGTGACCCCTCTGCAGCCATTGCCTTAATCGTGGGAGCCATAATCTCGTCCATTATTTTTTGATGAAGCGAGTCATCAATAACAGGCGCCGGAGAATAAGCGCCCATGCCTCCGGTATTCGGCCCTCGGTCCCCATCGTAGATCGCCTTGTGGTCCTGAGAAGTTGGCAGGGGGATAATGGTCTTGCCATCGGTAAAGACTAAAAATGAAGCCTCTTCTCCGGTCAGCATCTCCTCTATCAACACCGTATCACCGGCTTTGCCGAACGCCCTTTCCACCATGATTTGGCGTATTGCATCCGCGGCCTCTTTTTCGGTTGCACAGAGTATAACCCCTTTTCCTGCGGCAAGCCCGTCGGCCTTAACAACCAATGGCGCTTTTTTCTTTTTCACATATGCGATCGCTTTTTGAGGGTCTTTGAACGTCTTGTAATCACCAGTGGGAATGCCGTATTTTTTCATCAAGTTCTTTGCAAAACCCTTGCTGCCCTCAAGACGGGCCGCTTTGCGGCTTGCCCCAAATACGCGCAATCCCTTGCTTTCAAACTTATCAACGATACCGGCAGTCAGCGGGAGTTCCGGACCAACGACCGTAAGATCAATCTTTTCTTGGATCGCAAAATTCAACAGACCACCAATGTCGTCTGAGCTTATAGCCAGGCATGTCGCCTGTTTTGCAATTCCCGCATTCCCCGGCGCGCAAAAAATCTTCTTTACCTTCGGGCTTTGCGCAAACTTCCAGACCAATGCATGTTCACGGCCTCCCCCTCCGACTACCAGAATTTTCATTGGTTTTTTCCTCCTTGAGACCTTTGAAAAACGACATTAGAAAACAATCATTTATAACAAAAAAGAGAATACATGTCCATCACAGAAAGAGAGAGTGGCATAAAAATTAAAAAAAAAGTTGTATTTGTCATATTTGGTCTTATATTATATAAGATTTTTGAAGGGGCTCATAAGAGTTGGGCTCTTGCAAAGCTCTCATTAGGAGGTAAGATGGCACAGTCAGATCAGGAAAGCACCATAAGCCTCTTGGAGGATGATGGAGAACAGATAGAGATCCCTAAGTTGCTTCCTATGATTTCTGTCCGCAACGTTGTGGTCTTCCCATACATGATTATTCCCCTTTTTGTCTCACGTGACAAGTCGGTGCGTGCCGTGGACACGGCAATGTCTAAGGACCGTCTGGTTATGTTGGCCACACAGAAGGATCCCTTAGAGGAGCATCCAGCGCCGGAAGATATATATGATGTGGGGACCGCGGCTCTTATTATGCAGACGTTGAAATTGCCGGATGGTAGCGTCAAGATCCTGGTTCAGGGATTAGAAAAGCGACGCATTGCTGGATATAGGGCAAAAAAATCGTTGTTTCGGGTAAAAATTGAGCCTCTGCCGGACAAACCGATAAAGAAGATGACGGTCAGAACCGAGGCCCTTATGAGAACCGTGTGCGAAAAGAGTGAAAAACTTCTCTCTATTCAGGGGGAACTGAGCATCGACGTCAGCTCCATTCTCACGAGCATTACAGACCCTGGGCGTCTTGCTGATATTGTCTCGTCAAATCTACATCTGAAGGTTCCCGAATCTCAATCCCTGTTGATGATGGTCGATCCCAAGAAACGTCTTCAGCGTGTACACGGATATTTAAACATGGAGTTGCGAGTTTCTACCATTCAGGCCAAGATTCAGTCAAAGGTCCATGAAGAGATATCCAAGACCCAACACGACTATTTTCTGAGAGAGCAACTGCGAGCGATACGGGATGAATTAGGAGATACTGACGATAAAGAAGAATTTGTAGAATACAAAACAAAAATCGACTGGCTCGTAGAGGTGCCGTGGAGTAAATCCACGAAAGATGTCCTAGATGTTAAGAAGGCCCAGAAGATCTTAGATGAGGATCACTATAATCTATCTCAGGTAAAAGAGCGTATACTGGAATACCTGAGCGTTCGCAAGCTGAACAAAAAAATGAAGGGTCCCATCCTATGTTTTGTCGGACCGCCGGGGGTCGGGAAAACATCTCTTGGCCGTTCTATAGCAAGGGCCCTGAACCGAAAATTCGTCCGTATCTCTCTGGGCGGTGTAAGGGATGAAGCCGAGATTCGAGGGCACCGCCGGACTTACATCGGCGCATTGCCCGGCCGTATCATCCAGGGTCTGAAACAATGCAAGACAAACAATCCGATTTTTATGATGGATGAGGTGGACAAGGTAGGGGCTGATTTTCGGGGAGACCCTGCCGCCGCCCTTTTAGAGATCCTTGATCCTGAACAGAATTTCTCCTTCAGTGATCATTACCTCAACATTCCATTTGATCTTTCAAAGGTCTTGTTCATCACCACCGCAAATACTATAGACCCGATACCCTCCGCCTTGACGGACAGGATGGAACTTATCGAGATTGCCGGATACACGGAAGAGGAAAAACTTCTCATTGCCAAAAAGTTCTTGCTCCCGCGTCAGATAACGGAAAACGGACTTAAACCCAAAGATATCATTTTTTCAGACCATGCCCTGCTAAAAATTATCACTCACTACACTCAAGAGGCCGGCCTGCGAAATCTGGAACGCGAGATAGGAAAAATCTGTCGAAAGACCGCTCGAAAGGTTGCTGAGGGAAAGAAAGGTCCTTTTAGGATTACTGCCAATCTGGACCCCTTTTTAGGAGTGCCAAAGTACTTGCCGGAGTTGGAGCAGGAGATACACGAAGTCGGCGTGGCCACCGGGCTTGCCTGGACACAATTCGGGGGTGAACTCCTTTACGTGGAAGCCTCCGGCATGAATGGAAAAGGAGAACTAATGCTCACAGGACAATTAGGAGACGTAATGCGAGAGTCGGCCCAGGCTGCTCTTACATACGCACGTTCTCACGTCCAAGACCTTGGTATTGCTGAAGATTTTTACAAAGATCTGGATATCCATATCCATGTGCCCTCCGGCGCTATTCCAAAGGACGGCCCTTCAGCCGGTATTACAATGGCCTCTGCCCTGGTCTCTGCCCTGACAGGGAAACCGATTAACCGGGATGTGGCAATGACCGGAGAGATCACTCTTCGTGGAAGAGTCCTCCCGATAGGCGGATTGAAAGAAAAGGCGCTGGCAGCGCTTCGGGCCAAGGTTTATACTGTTATAATTCCCGAAAAGAACAAAAAGGACCTTACCGAAATCCCCAAAAATCTCAGGAAAAAGCTTCGGTTTATACCGGTAAAACATATGGATGAGGTTCTTAAAGTAGTCCTAATGGCTAAGAACAAAGAGCAGAAAGCAGGGAGTAAGAAACAGAGAGCAAGGAGCAAAGAGCGAAGAGTAAGCAGTAGGCCGTAAGCAGTGAGAAGATCGGGGATGATAGGTAAAAAATTGCTATAAGCCTTGTTGCGGGTTGCGAGTTACGGGTTTTATTTCTATCCCGCAACTCGCAACTGCTACTACTTAGCTAAGGCGTTCGATAATTTTATAAAACAGAGCCAGTTTCAAAATGTTCAATTTTGGCCCAAGGTCAAGGAAGGCGAAAATTTTAACCGCAGGAATACATTGAGTATTTCGAGGATTAAAATTTGAGCCTGACGCAGAGATTGGGCAAAAGGGGACGTTTTGAAA
>JAFDAE010000125.1 GCA_019314005.1 Deltaproteobacteria bacterium
TAACTATTTCCGATACCGGACAGGGGATGGACAAAGAGACACTCTCCAAGATATTTGAACCGTTCTTTACCACAAAAGCAAAAGATAAGGGGACGGGGCTGGGGATGTCAATGGTTTACGGTATTGTTAAAAACCACGGCGGCTACATTAATGTTTATAGTGAACCCGGCAAGGGTACTATCTTCAATATATATTTTCCCCCGCTCACGAAAGAATTGGTAGAAAAAGCAAAAACTCAACCAGAAAGTGTAGCCACAGGACAGGAGACCATATTGGTCGTAGATGACGAGGAAATTATCCGCACCATGCTTCAAGAAGTATTAGAAGGTATGGGCTATACCGTCCTATTAGCCAATAACGGGGAGGACGCCTTAAAATTATATCGAGAACGCCGTGACGATATCGACCTTGCAATTATCGACATGATAATGCCAAAAATGGGTGGAAAAGAGACCTATCTGGCACTAAGAAAGATAAACCCTGACATCAAGACCATTTTGGCCAGTGGGTTCAGCCAGGATACCGTTGTTCAAGAAATTTTGGGCGCCGGTGTAAACGGCTTCATTCACAAACCGTTCACGACCACTGAATTGAGCAAAAAGATACGAGAAGTATTAGGCTTTAACTAAACTTATTGTATAGGAAATTCCTTTTTTCAAACGTAGTGCAGGGCTTCAGCCCTGCATCATAATGGCAGAGCTAAAGCTCTGCGCTACAAATCCCGCCGAAGGCGGCTAATTTATTTAATACCAAGCTCTGCCAGTTTGCTTCTCAGAGGGATACCATTACTGTCACAACCCCGTACACGATAATAGCGGCCCAAGGCATCATCATACACATTTCTGGAAATGGGCGGAACATTGATATCGGCCCCACTGCTTCCCTCTTCCTTGTAAAAACGCTCCGGCAGATAATCATCTTTTCGTGAAAAACCGTTCAGGGAGTTCAAATAACGTTCGGTAAGGATGATTCGCTCCCCAACGCAAAGAAGATCCTGATGCGATATCTCGGTGCCTGTAACCCCTGAAAGGGCCGAAGCATACTCCTCAAGGCTCGCCCCTAAAAGACCGAACTTACATGCCAAGAGGGAGTCCGCAGCAGCGTTTATATCTTCTGATATCTTGATAAGCCGTGCCTTTCCGGCGAATGAAAATCGGTCGGTAGGAACAGGTTTGCGCAGGACCTCGCTCCCTATAGGGTATGCCCTCAGATGACATCCTCCCCTTCCGGAGGTACCATAGGCAAGTGCCATACCATAAGCCCCCCTGGGATCGTACGCAGGGAGTTCTAAGCCTTTCACGGTCATTGCCGCCTCTACCCTTCCTTGCGATTTTGCATAACGCTCAGCTCCAAAAGCAAGCATTTCCCCCTCTCCGTTTTGATGGGCAATCTTCCGGATCATGGTGCAGATCGCCTCCCCGTTCAAATTCAGATTGTTGATCTCGGCAAAACAGGCAAGAGTCGAGGCAGTCGATATTGTATCCATGCCGAATTGGTTACATAAGTCGTTCGACTGAACTATGCTAAGCAGATCGGGGTTTCGATTCAGGGCACCAAAATGGCTGACTGTTTCGTATTCCGGGGCCGGCACTTCCTCCTTCTGTAACAGTTCACCCTTTATAATCTTCTTACACCGTATCGGACAGGCATGGCAGCCGTGCAGTCCTTTTTTCTCCATTTTTTCAAGCTCGATACCGGAAAATTTATGCGCATCCTGAAAATAGGTCTCACAAAAATTCTCTGTCGGCATCATCCTCCGTACATTTATCACATCTACCAAAGCAGGCGTGCCAAGCCTGCGAATACCAAAAGGACCGTACAGGATAGGAGATGCCTTAAAAAGGCGGAGTATGTCTTTATTTGCCGCCTCAATACGCTTCGGGTCCGCCCGACGAGTTCGCTTGTTGCCGGTCACCACGATTCCCTTCAGCTTCTTAGAGCCCATTACCGCGCCGAGACCGCCGCGCCCGGCAAAATAGCGTCCGTCTATGGCAATGTTAGCAAAAAGCACTCTATTCTCACCGGCAGGTCCGATAACAGCAGTAGCCCCATCCCTTTTAAGGGCATTGTGTGCATCGAGAGTCGTCTTCCCCCATAAATCATCCCCCGGCAAAAACGTCACATTATTATTTTCAATCTTCACCACAACCGGGGCGGCACTTTTGCCGTGAATATACAGATAATCACAACCTGCTCTTTTCAGGTGGTAAGCAAACGTCCCGCCAAAACAGGCATCAAAGATTGTACCGGTGAGGGGCGACCTGGAAATCACGCTTCCGCGTCCTGCAGCATATACACCCGTATTGTTCAACGGGCCGGTGCTGAAAACTAACGGCATGTCAGAATCAAACGGATCTTTTGTGATGTGGTCTTTGACCAAGCAAATACCAAATCCTCGTCCGCCAAGGTAATTAGTAGCCATCTCCTCGTCCAGTGGAACAATTTCACTGGTATGTGAGGAAAGGTCGATCCTGAGCCCCTGCCCCATGTAGGCAGGGGGTATGTGAGTACCATGTTGCATGATATAGACTATCAAAAAAGGTTGCGGGTTGCGAGTTGCGGGTTACGGGTTACGGGTTGCAATCTGTCATTTGTCATTGGTCACTTGTCATTTGTTATCTGCCCTCGGTCCTCTGTCTTCTGTCCTCTGACTTCTGACTTCTGACCTCTGTCATCTGCCCTCTGCCCTCTGTCATCTGCCTTCTGTCCTCTGACTTCTGTCCTCTGTCATCTGCCCTCTGTTATCTGTCCTCTAATTCTTTTGCAGCACCTGCTGCCATATGTAACGTAAGCTGAGTAAACGGGATAACCCAACCATATTTGTTGCAGGCATCCACACAAATTTGCTGAATTGCACGTTGGAGCTCATAATATTTATCTCCGGCTGTTCCCGAAAAATCAGCCAGCACTTCCACATCAAGTGAAGAAGCGCCGGCCTGACGAAATTCTACCCCTATCCTTATAATGTGTTCGCCATACCCCTTCTCGGCCAGCCTTTCTGTGAGCACTGACTCCAGTTTGGCGGGCACCTCCTCAGTGACGATCGACTGATGCTGATAGTCAATGCCAAAGGTAACACGCAAACGGAAGTTCGAGGATAAATTTAGAGGATTCAGTCCGAGAAAGTCGTCCGCGCGATACACCTTGCGGCTTCCTCCCCGCAGGACGAGCTCAACCATCTCGGGTGTCTGAACAACTACTTTCCCATGGGTATTGTCCGACAAAAGGACCCAGTCACCTTTTTTGGTTGGAAACCACGGTTCCTGCTCTTGCCAGGGCCGGGAATGCAGGTTGAGCAGATCGCGTAAGGGCAAACGGATCTCACCGCCAAGGAGATCTTTGTTAACAAGACGTGTATAAAAGCCAATAGTCTTTACCCGCCACGGAAGCCCATTATAAACAACCCGTTCATCTTCGCGGACCGTCCCTAAGTTCAGCAGAAACTTTCCCTGTTCCCAAAAGCGTGGCAACGCCTGCTTGGAGGCCCATACAATTCCAAAAATAATAATCGCGGCAAGAGTCAATAATACCCAGTCGCCCGCCAGATAGAGAACCACAAGAAGCGCCGACGTCGCGGCCAGCATTGTAATCACATGCCAGCTCAGGTCAAATGCCCGAATAGACAATGTGCGCTCTTTTTTGTGGAGGAGGTTTATCCGCTTCACTCTTCCATGAAGCCTTCCCAATATAAACCACACACCAAAAAAGGCGAGGAGGGAAAGCAAAAGGTTTAGGCCACGGCTCTTAAAGAAAATACGGAAAACCTCCTGAACCGTCTCTGAAAAAGTTTTTCTCTCCGCAAGCTTCTGTCTTAGTTGTTCATTGGCGATAGCCAGTTGGGTTTCGATATCCTGTTGGTGTATTAACCAGCTTTTTCCAAGATCATTCAACGCTTCCTTAAGCCTCTGGTCAGCAACCGTGTTGATCAGGCCGACTACGTTTCCACCCGCATTTTTTACAACCGACAACCTCTCTTCTGCTGCTGCAATCTTACGTCGAAGCCGATCTATCTCCCTGGGGCGGGCCGTCATCCTGCTGATCTCGTCGAGAAGCGGCTCCAAAATCTTCTTGGCTTCCGTTGACCAATCAAATTCTCGAGCAGGTCGCGCCGCGAAAAGGTCCATGTCAACGCCGGAAGCAATATCGGCGAAGTTGTTCTCAAGGGTCTTTATGCGTAACCTTAACTTACCTATTTCGGTCTGTAATTCGTTCCTTTCCCTTTCTGATACACTTTTTCCCAATACGTCTTGTTTTTTTCTGATTTCCCCTTTTATCTGGTCCACAGACCCCAGGATTGCCTGCAGACTCGTTATCTTTTCACTCTCACGCGGCTGTTCTTGTACAGAAGGAGATTCTGCCGATGAGACAGCAGTGAAGAAACAAAAGGATATAAAAAGAAAAACCACGATAGAACGACATATTCTTCTCATTGTAATATATCTAATCACGCCATCCCCCATGTTTGATGATTTCGTAAAAAGTCAAAACTTGCTAACTTATTCAATTTGGCGCATTCATAATATCTTTAAATAATTCGCAATTCCTTAATCCCTAAATTCCTTAATCCATGTAAAAAGGACTTTTTACGAAATCATCATATTTGATGATTTCGCTAATGGAAATTTTATTAAAATATCAACAAATTTTGCCGAAAAGAACATCTATAGAATAGGTGTTTACTTTGACATCCATAGCTTCTACATGTTTTTGATTTTTAATTATACTATATATGCCCCAAAATTATACTAAAATCGGTTAGATGAAAAGAAAATTCTTCAATAAATCTATACGCAATCGGATCCTTTTGGGGATACTGGCCGCTCCCGCGCTTTCTGTGCTTATCTTTATTCCGTGGAGTCTCGATTTTATCGACAAGACAGCCTTCAAGCAGATGCAGGAAAAGGTGGAACTGGATCTCAATTCCGGCCGCGTCATCTATAAGAATGAGCTCAATCACATATCCAAACTGGTATTTTATGAAGCTCTGAGGCCTTCAATAGCCCGCAAGATGCACGACCTTGAAAGAGAAAAGTTAAAAGCTGAACTGGACATGCTGACGAGTATGGAAGGAATCGACATCCTTCTTGCAACCGATAATAAGGGCCGGGTACTCGTACGAGCCGGGAGTTCAGGGGTACAAGGGGATGATCTATCCACTGATAAGCTAATATCAAAAGCGCTAAAAGGCGAGCCGGTTTATGCAACAGACATACTTCCGCTGGAACGCTTAGCACGGGAGGGGGACGACTTAGCTGACCAGGCACGCATTGAAATTCTCTCGACGCCGCGGGCGAAACCGAAGCCAAGGCCCAAACATCTCGGCAGTGGCATGGTAATAGCGGCGGCTCAACCGGTTATGTTCAACGGCCAAGTAGTAGGGGCGCTCTATGGCGCGCAACTCCTTAACCGCAACTTTGCCATTGTTGATAAAACCAGAGACACTGTCTACCAGAATCGCCTCTATAAAGGCCGGATGATCGGCACTGCTACTATCTTCCAGGATGAAGTAAGGGTTTCAACTAATGTAAAGAGAGAGGACGGCCAAAGGGCCATCGGCACATGCATATCAGCCGAAGTTGCCGAAACATGTCTCGAAAAGGGAGAGCGCTGGATCGGGCGCGCATTCGTTGTAAATGATTGGTACATCACGGCCTATGAACCTATCTATGACATCGACAAAAAAATCATCGGCATCCTTTATGTAGGGACATTAGAGTCTCCTTATGTCGGATTGAAACATGATCTTTTCAAGCAAGTTATCCTGTTTGTTCTGCTCATAACCCCCTTTGGCGTCTTGGTCTCCATATTCATTTCCAAAAAGATAGTAAGACCGATAACAAATCTTGCTAATGTTACGGAAAAGATTGCCGAAGGTGATTTTTCTAAACGTGCCGTTGTAGAAAGTAATGATGAAGTCGGGATGCTGGCTTCATCTTTCAATCGCATGGCAGGAAGCATCCAGACCAAAACCAGGGAGTTAAATTCAGCACAAGAAGATCTTTACGGCTACTCCAAGGACCTCGAAAGGTTGGTTAAAGAGAGAACGGAAAAGCTGCTTTCTACAGAAATGCGGTATACCAACCTCTTTGAAATAGCCAATGACGCCTTTTTCACGATAGACATAACCCATCTTGTCACATCTATTAACAATTATGGAGAAAAGGTAATAGGATACTCGAAAGAAGAGATTGTAGGGAAAATGCATCTTTTGGACATCGTCCACGTTGATGACTTACATCTCGTAAAAAATAAAATTGAACGTGCCATAGCCGGCGAATCTTCAACAATAGAAATCTCATTTCGCATTGTGGACAAGGCCGGAACCGAAAAGATCATGGAGATGAATGTTTCCGTACCGAAAGGAAAAGGGGCGGGAACCGACATACTCTGCATAGCCAGAGATGTCACAGAACGAAGAAAGCTGGAAAATGAGATCGAGCGAACCAGGGACGAACTTCAAGTCCTTTTTAATAGTATCACCGACGGCATATATGTTGTTGATAAAGATTACAATATCATCAAAGCCAATG